>NC_008786.1:3300000-3520000 GCF_000015565.1 Verminephrobacter eiseniae EF01-2 | reverse complement strand
ATCGGAAGGTGCGGCTGGATCACCTCCTTTCTGGAAAAAGACAGCAGACAAAAGCAGCAAACGAAATCGAACGCCCACACTTATCGGTTGTTGGAACGGGTTGGCGCGAGCCGACGGGGTCTGTAGCTCAGTTGGTCAGAGCACCGTCTTGATAAGGCGGGGGTCGTTGGTTCGAGCCCAACCAGACCCACCAGAGGGCAGACACCAGAGCCAGACAACAGGCAGGCCCGGGGGATTAGCTCAGCTGGGAGAGCACCTGCTTTGCAAGCAGGGGGTCGTCGGTTCGATCCCGTCATCCTCCACCACACCGACAACACCAAAGCGGCCTTGAGTCCGAAACGAGGGACAGCGAAACCTCGGGAAAGACAAAAGACCCCTTCGTTGTTGATCGACATCGAGAGATCGAACGGCTGTTCATTAAAAATTCATAGAGTCGAATCAGCGTCGCCGGCAAAGGCTGCGGGCCCGACCAAGGGCCGAGCAGCGCTGGCTGGCGACAGGGAAATCCGATTGCGTCAAAACGGATATTCAAACAGCGCTTGAAGAACTGAACACAGATGACTTGCGAAAGACATCAAAGTTATGGGGTCAAGTGACTAAGAGCATGTGGTGGATGCCTTGGCGATTACAGGCGACGAAAGACGTGAAGGCCTGCGAAAAGCTCCGGGGAGCTGGCGAACGAGCATTGATCCGGAGATATCTGAATGGGGAAACCCACCTCGCAAGAGGTATCGCGCGCTCAATACATAGGCGCGCGAGGCGAACCGGGCGAACTGAAACATCTCAGTAGCCCGAGGAAAAGACATCAACCGAGATTCCGAAAGTAGTGGCGAGCGAAATCGGAACAGCCATCCAGAGATAGCATGACGGTTAGCAAAACGGGCTGGAAAGCCCGGCCATAGAAGGTGAAAGCCCTGTATGCGAAAACCGGAATGTGGTACCGAGCTGGAGAAAAGTAGGGCGGGACACGAGAAATCCTGTCTGAAGACGGGGGGACCATCCTCCAAGGCTAAATACTCGTAATCGACCGATAGTGAACCAGTACCGTGAGGGAAAGGCGAAAAGAACCCCGGGAGGGGAGTGAAACAGATCCTGAAACCGCATGCTTACAAAAAGTAGGAGCCCGCAAGGGTGACTGCGTACCTTTTGTATAATGGGTCAGCGACTTACATTCAGTGGCAAGGTTAACCGAATAGGGAAGCCGAAGAGAAATCGAGTCCGAACAGGGCGAGAAAGTCGCTGGGTGTAGACCCGAAACCAAGTGATCTATCCATGGCCAGGATGAAGGTGCCGTAACAGGTACTGGAGGTCCGAACCCACTGGTGTTGCAAAACCAGGGGATGAGCTGTGGATAGGGGTGAAAGGCTAATCAAACTTGGAAATAGCTGGTTCTCTCCGAAAACTATTTAGGTAGTGCCTCAAGTATTACCTGCGGGGGTAGAGCACTGTCTAGGCTAGGGGGTCATGGCGACTTACCAAACCTATGCAAACTCCGAATACCGCAGAGTACAGCTTGGGAGACAGAGCACCGGGTGCTAACGTCCGGACTCAAGAGGGAAACAACCCAGACCGCCAGCTAAGGTCCCTAAAATTGGCTAAGTGGGAAACGAAGTGGGAAGGCAAAAACAGTCAGGATGTTGGCTTAGAAGCAGCCATCATTTAAAGAAAGCGTAATAGCTCACTGATCGAGTCGTCCTGCGCGGAAGATGTAACGGGGCTCAAGCCAGTTACCGAAGCTGCGGATTTGCCAGGCCCCGCGCCTGGCAAGTGGTAGGAGAGCGTTCTGTAGGCCAGTGAAGGTGTCCGGCAACGGATGCTGGAGGTATCAGAAGTGCGAATGCTGACATGAGTAGCGTTAAAGGGGGTGAAAAGCCCCCTCGCCGTAAGCGCAAGGTTTTCTACGCAACGTTCATCGGCGTAGAGTGAGTCGGCCCCTAAGGCGAGGCAGAAATGCGTAGCTGATGGGAAACAGGTCAATATTCCTGTACCGATGTGCAGTGCGATGTGGGAACGAAGAAGGTTAGCTCAGCCAACGGTTGGAAGAGTTGGTTCAAGCCCGTAGTCATGCCCGGCAGGCAAATCCACCGGGTGCAGATGAGAGGTGATAACGAGTCTGCTCGCAGACGAAGTGAGTGATACCCGGCTTCCAGGAAAAGCCACTAAGCTTCAGCTGCACACGACCGTACCGCAAACCGACACAGGTGCGCGAGATGAGTATTCTAAGGCGCTTGAGAGAACTCAGGAGAAGGAACTCGGCAAATTGATACCGTAACTTCGGGAGAAGGTATGCCCCAAGTAGGTGAACTCGAACAGAGGGAGCCGATCGGGGTTGCAAAAAAACGGTGGCTGCGACTGTTTAATAAAAACACAGCACTCTGCAAACACGAAAGTGGACGTATAGGGTGTGACGCCTGCCCGGTGCTGGAAGATTAAATGATGGGGTGCAAGCTCTTGATTGAAGTCCCAGTAAACGGCGGCCGTAACTATAACGGTCCTAAGGTAGCGAAATTCCTTGTCGGGTAAGTTCCGACCTGCACGAATGGCGTAACGATGGCCACACTGTCTCCTCCTGAGACTCAGCGAAGTTGAAATGTTTGTGATGATGCAATCTCCCCGCGGAAAGACGGAAAGACCCCATGAACCTTTACTGCAGCTTTGTATTGGACTTTGAACAGGTCTGTGTAGGATAGGTGGGAGGCTTTGAAGTGAGGTCGCCAGACTTCATGGAGCCAACGTTGAAATACCACCCTGGCATGTTTGAGGTTCTAACCCGGGTCCATCATCTGGATCGGGAACAGTGCATGGTAGGCAGTTTGACTGGGGCGGTCTCCTCCCAAAGCGTAACGGAGGAGCTCGAAGGTACGCTAGTTACGGTCGGACATCGTGACGATAGTGCAATGGCATAAGCGTGCTTGACTGCGAGACGGACATGTCGAGCAGATGCGAAAGCAGGACATAGTGATCCGGTGGTTCTGTATGGAAGGGCCATCGCTCAACGGATAAAAGGTACTCTGGGGATAACAGGCTGATACCGCCCAAGAGTTCATATCGACGGCGGTGTTTGGCACCTCGATGTCGGCTCATCTCATCCTGGGGCTGTAGCCGGTCCCAAGGGTATGGCTGTTCGCCATTTAAAGAGGTACGTGAGCTGGGTTTAAAACGTCGTGAGACAGTTTGGTCCCTATCTTCCGTGGGCGCTGCAGATTTGAGAAAGCCTGCTCCTAGTACGAGAGGACCGGAGTGGACACACCTCTGGTGTATCGGTTGTCACGCCAGTGGCATCGCCGAGTAGCTATGTGTGGAAGAGATAACCGCTGAAAGCATCTAAGCGGGAAACTCGTTTCAAGATGAGATCTGCCGGGGCCTTGAGCCCCCTCAAGAGCCGTTCCAGACCAGAACGTTGATAGGCAGGGTGTGTACCCGCAGCAATGCGTTGAGCTTACCTGTACTAATTGCTCGTGCGGCTTGACCCCATAACTTTGTTGTCCCGCAACCTACGCAATCGAACTTCCCAGCTGACCCCCCGACCCTATGAATGCCGGCGCGCCTGTACCACCCCATCCCCTCAGGCCCGCCACCACCCAGTTACGCCTGATGACCATAGCAAGTTGGCCCCACTCCTTCCCATCCCGAACAGGACAGTGAAACGACTTCGCGCCGATGATAGTGCGGCTCCCCGTGTGAAAGTAGGTCATCGTCAGGCTCCACTTATCTGCCCCCACCAACCACCCCCCAGTCCTGATCCACTGGGGGGTTTTTGCATTTCGGCAGCGCCTGGATCGAGCTATTTTCTCCATGCATCTGCCCGATGACGGGGCAGCGCAGGGCTACACTGTTGGCCTGTGTCGAACAAAGTGCTGTCGTGAAGATTTTTCCGCTTGCGCGCGTGTGCGCCGTCCTCGGTGGGTTCTGGTTTTTCCTGCATGGTGTGCAGGCTGCAGTTCCCCTTTTGTTCGTTCTCAATTCCCTCGATGCCAATGTCAGTGTCATCGATCCTGTGACCTGGACCGAGACGGCGCGCATCGCGACGGGCAAAGAGCCGCACCACCTGTACCTGACACCCGACGAAAAATCGCTCATCGTGGCCAATGCGCTCGGCGATACGCTGACCTTCGTCGACCCCCGCACGGCGCAGGTGCAGCGCACTGTGCACGGCATTGTCGACCCTTACCAACTGCGCTTCAGCCCCAACATGAAGTGGTTTGTCACGGCCGCCAATCGTTTGAACCATGTGGATTTTTATCACTGGAATGGCCAGGATTTGACCCTGGTGCGGCGTGTGGCCACGTCGCGCACGCCCAGCCATTTGTGGATCGACAGCCGCAGCACCATGGTGTACGCGACCATGCAGGACAGCGATGAGTTGGTGGCCTTTGATCTGGCGACCCAGACCATCCGATGGCGCACCAAGACCGGCCCCATGCCCGCCGATATCTATGGCAGCCCTGACGACAAGCACCTGTTCGTTGGCCTGACGGGCGGCAACGCGGTCGAGGTGTTCGATGTGTCGGGGCCTGGGCCGGTCAGCATCAACAAGCTCCAGACCGGCAATGGGGCGCATGCATTCCGCTCTGCTGGCAATGGCCGCCACCTTTATGTCAGTAACCGGGTGGCCAATTCGATCAGCAAGATCGACATGCTGACACAGCAGGTGGTCGAGTCATACCCTGTGCCCGGCGGGCCCGATTGCATGGACCTGTCTGCGGACGGTCGCTTCATCTACGTCAGTTCACGCTGGGCGCGCAAGCTGTCCGTGGTCGATACCGAGGCCAAACGGGTGGTGCGGCAGGTCGCCGTGGGCAAGTCGCCCCATGGCGTCTGGACGCTGCAGCACGCGCCGCGTTGATCGGCTGGAGCAGGTCCATGGGCCACAGGGACGGCGGCTGGAAGACCGAAGGTGCCGGCTACCGATTTGCTATTATAACGATAGCTTGTTGCGTATATGGTTCCTGCGCCAATGCAGAAAAAGACTGTCACCAACCGCTGTATCTGACGTTCGATACCGGCCACATGGGGATTGCGCCGCTGGTGGCCGAGGTGCTCAAAAGGCAGCAGGTCCGCGTGACCTTTTTTGCCGCGAACGAGCGCACGAAGGAGGGGGACGGCAGCTTGGGTGCGCACTGGGCCCCTTGGTGGCACGCCCGTGCGGCAGAGGGGCATGAGTTTGCCTCCCACACCTGGAGTCATGGCTATTGGCGCGCTGATCTGGGCCATGCGCCGAATCCCTCGTTCCTGGTGCGCCCGTCGGCGGGGCCGCGCGCGGGGCAGGAGTTTGCGATGTCGGCCGCTGACTATTGCGCAGACATCACCCAGGCCGCCGAGCGTCTGCGGTTGCTGACGGGTCGGGCGCCGTTGCCATTGTTTCGCGCTCCGGGCGGCAAGACCTCGCCGCAACTGCTGGCCAGTGCGCGTGCCTGCGGCTATCTGCATGTGGGCTGGTCGCCGGCCGGTTTCCTGGGCGATGATCTGCCCAGCGAACGGATCAGCAACGCGGCGCTGCTGCGCAAAGCGCTGCGCGGGGTACGCAGTGGCGATATTTTGCTGGCGCATCTGGGTATCTGGTCGCGCAAAGACCCCTGGGCACCGGCCGTGCTGGAGCCGCTGATCGTGGGGCTCCAGCAGCAGGGTTTTTGTTTTCGCACACTGCGCGAGCACCCTGCCTTGCGCGAGCATTTGGCTGCGCACGCGCATTCCGGTGATGCAGCGGCGACAGCCCGTTGATGCCGTTCGATGGAGCGTGACCAGATGCAATGGCTGGGCAATGGATTCGATGGCGTGCAGCAGTGGCTCTTCGAGACAGTGCTGCAGCCGCTGATGTTTGCCATGGGGTTGGCCAGCCTGCTGGAAAATGGCTACGAGGCTGCGGGCTGGCTGCTGGTGGGCCTGTTGCAGTTGCTGGTGATCGTGGCGCTGATCGGCCCCATGCAGCGCCTTTGGCCCGTGGAGCCGCTGAGCGACCGTGCCAGCGTCCGCACGGACATCCTCTATACCCTGATCCACAGGCTCGGCCTGTTCCGCCTGGCCTTGTTCTTTACGCTCGATCCGCTGGTCGATTCCTTGTTCGGTGCGCTGCGGGTCGCCGGCGTCAGCAGTTTGCAGCTCGATGGCCTCTGGCCGGGCGTCACCGACATTCCCTGGGTGAGCTGGCTGCTGTATCTGGTGGTGTTCGATTTCGTCGACTACTGGATTCACCGTGGGCAGCACCAGATCCCGTGGTGGTGGTGTCTGCATTCGTTGCACCACGCGCAGCGCCAAATGACCATGTGGAGCGACAACCGCAACCACCTGCTCGACGACCTGCTGCGCGATGCCATCCTGGTGGTCGTGGCGCAACTGATTGGCGTGGCACCGGGCCAGTTCATTGCCATCGTGGCGCTCACCCAACTCAGCGAGAGCTTTCAACATGCCAACCTGCGCCTTTGGTTTGGTCGCTGGGGCGAGCGGCTTTGGATCAGCCCCCGCTTTCACCGCCTGCACCACGGCATCGGCATCGGCCACGAGACGATCAAACCGATCGCGGGCGGCGCGGCGCAGCGCGTGCTGCCGGGCGGGCACAATTTTGGCGTGCTGCTGCCCTGGTGGGACATGCTGATGGGCAGCGCCAATTTCGAGCTACGCTACGACCCCACGGGCGTGCGCGATCAGATCGAGCCCGGCCCGGACGGGCAATTGCGCGACTATGGCCAGGGTTTTTGCGCCCAACAGTGGCGCGGTGTGTTGCGGTTGCTGGGCCGGGCCTGAGCCGCTGAAGGTATATGCTGGAGACCGTATGCAACTACTGCTCGATTCTTTCTGGCGCGCTGGCGCTTACTGCCTGCGCCCGCGCGTGATTGCGCTATCGCTGCTGCCCTTGCTGCTGATCGCGGTTTTGGCGCTGGGCGGGGGCTATTTCTATTGGGATGCGGCGGTCCAGGGCATGCGCTCCTTGCTGGATGCCTCCGTGATGGGCCTCATCTGGAACTGGTGGCAGGGCACGGGCCTGGGAGATCCGCGCTCCGTGATGGCGCAGATGATGGTGATCCTGGCAGCGGCGCCGCTGCTGGTGCTGGTGTCGCTGCTCATCGTGGCGCTGCTGATGACGCCCGCTCTGGTGGCCCTGGTGGCCCAGCGGCGCTTTCCGCAACTCGAGCGCAAGCGGGGCGGCTCTTTCATTGCCAGCGTGGCCTGGTCGCTAGGCTCGACCGTGCTGGCATTGCTGGCGCTGCTGGTGTCGATTCCGCTGTGGCTGGTGCCACCGCTGGTGCTCATCGTGCCGCCATTGATCTGGGGCTGGCTGACATACCGGGTGATGGCTTTCGACGCGCTGGCCGGGCATGCCAGCAAACAGGAACGGCAGGAGATCTTGCGCCGCCACCGCACCAGCCTGCTGGGCATAGGCATCCTCACCGGCTATCTGGGCGCCGCGCCGAGCATCCTGTGGGCCTCGGGCGTGGTGTTTGCCGCTGCGTTCTTCGTCCTGGTGCCGCTGGCCATCTGGGGCTACACCCTGATCTTTGCGTTCTCGTCGCTCTGGTTCACGCACTATGGACTGGCGGCACTGCAAAGCCTGCGCGCCGAAGCGAACGACGCGACCCCGGCAGCATGACCCCGGCCTTCGGCCTGATCATCGTCGGCGATGAAATCCTCTCGGGCAAGCGCTCTGACCAGCACCTGCCGAAGGTGATCGAACTGCTGTCGGCCCGTGGCCTGTCGCTGGCCTATGCCAACTATGTCGGCGACCACCCGGAGCGCATCACGGCCTGCTTGCAGCGGGCCTTCGCCTCGGACGACATGGTGTTTTGCTGCGGCGGCATCGGCGCCACGCCCGACGACCATACACGGCAATGCGCGGCGCGTGCGCTGGACTGCGAACTGGTGCTGCACCCCGAGGCCGAGGCATCGATCCGCGAGCGCATGCAAGACATCGCGCGCGAGCAAGGGATGGCCCCGGACCCGGAGCGCCCCGACAACGTCCACCGGCTCAACATGGGGCGGTTTCCGGCGGGCGCCGCCATCATTCCCAACCCGTACAACAAGATTCCCGGATTCAGTTGCACCGGGGCCGGGGGCGCAATGGTGCACTTCGTGCCCGGCTTTCCGGTGATGGCCTGGCCGATGATCGAATGGGCGCTGGAGCAGCATTGCGCAGCGTTTTTCCACCGCAGCCCGCATACCGAGCAGTCGGTGATCGTCTTCGGAGCGCTCGAAGCTGCGCTGACGCCACTGATGGAACGCATCGAAAAAATGCACCCGGCGGTGCGGGTATTCAGTCTGCCCAGCGTCGATCATCCGCGATACGGGCGGCATATCGAATTGGGCGTCAAAGGGCCAAGCCCCTTGGTTCCCGCCGCCTGGCAGGACTTGAAAATCGGACTGCACGCATTTGGCGCAAACTGCGGCCCCGAATTGGTGCGCAGGCCGTGACGCCCGCAGGCCGGCGCCCAACTGCACCGCACAGGTGCTTTGCGGCAGGGGCCGCACCGGCCCGTCGTCCGGCCCGCTCATTCATGGTGCAGCGGCTGCACCCGGCTGGCACGCAAACTGCTTTTGTTCGGCCAGTTTTTTCAACAAGCGCTTTACCCTGGAGAACCTGATGGCCAAGACCGTTGCAGACGTGATGAAGATGGTGAAGGACAACGAAGTCAAGTTCGTCGACTTCCGTTTCACCGATACCCGAGGCAAGGAGCAGCATGTGACGGTGCCCGTGTCCCACTTCGATGAAGACAAGTTCAGCGCCGGCCACGCCTTCGACGGCTCGTCGGTGGCTGGCTGGAAGGGCATCGAAGCCTCGGACATGCAACTGATGCCCGACCCCCAGACCGCCAACCTCGACCCCTTCTATGAAGAAACCACGCTGTTCCTGCAATGCGACGTGATCGAGCCCGGTGACGGCAAGGCCTATGACCGCGACCCCCGCTCCATCGCCAAGCGCGCCGAAGCCTACCTGAAAGCCTCCGGCCTGGGCGATACCGCCTACTTCGGCCCCGAGCCGGAATTCTTCATCTTCGACGGCGTGCGCTGGGCGAACGAGCCTGGCAAGGTCATGTTCGAGATCGAAGAGTACGAAGCGCCCTGGAACTCCGGCGCCCGGCTCGAAGGCGGCAACCGTGGACACCGTCCCGGCGTCAAGGGCGGCTACTTTCCGGTGCCGCCGGTGGACAGCACGCAAGACATGCGCGCTGAAATGGCGCTGATCCTCGAAACCCTGGGCATTCCGGTCGAAGTGTTCCACCACGAAGTAGCCGGCGCCGGGCAAAACGAAATCGGCACCAAGTTCAGCACCCTGGTCCAGCGCGCCGACTGGACGCAGGTGCTCAAATACGTGGTCTGGAACGTCGCCAACGCCTACGGCAAGACCGCCACCTTCATGCCCAAGCCCTACGCCGGCGACAACGGCTCCGGCATGCATGTGCACCAGTCGATCTGGAAGGATGGCAAGAACCTGTTCTCCGGCGACGGCTATGCCGGCCTGTCGGACTTTGCGCTGTACTACATCGGCGGCATCATCCGGCATGCCCGTGCGCTGAACGCGATCACCAACCCCGGCACCAACTCGTACAAGCGCCTGGTGCCCGGCTTCGAAGCGCCGGTCAAACTGGCCTACTCGTCCCGCAACCGCTCGGCCTCGATCCGCATTCCTTACGTTGCCAACCCCAAAGGCCGGCGTATCGAAGCGCGCTTCCCCGACCCATCGGCCAACCCCTACCTGGCCTTCTCGGCCCTGATGATGGCCGGTCTCGACGGCGTGGAAAACAAGATCCACCCCGGCGAAGCCGCCAGCAAGGACCTGTACCACCTGCCGCCCGAAGAAGACAAACTGGTGCCGACCGTATGCCACAGCCTGGACCAGGCGCTGGACTACCTGGACAAGGACCGCGGCTTCCTGACCCAGGGCGGCGTGTTCACCGACTCCATGCTCGACGCCTACATCGAGCTCAAAATGGGCGAAGTCACGCGCTTTCGCATGGCGCCGCACCCGGTCGAATATGACATGTATTACTCGCTGTAACCGGCGATGGCGATATGCAAAGGCGGCGCAAGCCGCCTTTGCCGCCTGATTCCCCCATCCCGCAACACTGAGCCGTTGCCGGATTGGAGATGTGGGGGTGATTGATGGATACTCCCCCCTCTGCCCTGCATGCCAGCGCACGAGGAAACCGAATGGAAAAAACGCTCATCCCCCTGCTACTCGTCAGTGCCATGCTCCCCGCCGCGCTGGCGCAAGAGCGCATCTACCGCTGTGGCAGCGAATACACGAACAACGCCGCGCAGGCCAAGGAGCGCGGCTGCAAGCTGATGGAAGGGGGCAACGTCACGGTCGTGCAAGGCAGCCGGCCCGCATCGGGCGCTGCGCCCGCCGCTGGTGCAGCGCCCTCCCCTGCCACGCCCCGCACCGGCAGCAGCGACCAGAAGGCACGCGACGCCGACATGCGGGCCATCCTCGAATCCGAACTGCGCAAGGCCGAAGCGCGCCATGCCGAACTGCTCAAGGAATACAGCGACGGCAACCCCGAGCGCAACGCGATCGATCTGCGCAACCCGCAGCGCAGACAAGAGCGCTCGGACGAGCTCAAAGCCAGCGTGGCCCGCAGCGAAAGCGACATCGCCGGAATCAAGCGCGAGATCGCCCGTCTGCCCGCTGCGGCCGACTGATCGTGCCCCGGGTGTCATTCATTTCTCGATCATATTTCCCAATCATTCGTGGACGCGAAGGCAAAGCGCAGACAGTACGGATGTACGGCCAGCGACGCCGGCAAAGTGCATGGCTGATTCAGGAACGCAATGAGCCCCCTGCCCTCGCCCCCCCCCGATCCTCCCGGCGCCGGGCGCGTTCATTCGCTCGACCTGATATCCACCTTGGTGGCCGTGCTGCGCGGCGCCGATGGCACCGTGCAATTTGCCAACGCGGCCCTGGAGAACACGCTGGGCCTGTCGCGGCGCACGCTCGAAGGCGCGGACTTCGCCAGCTTTTTCACCGACCCTGCGCTGCTGCAAACCGCGCTGGCAGGCGCGCGGGGCAAGGACTTCAGCGCGCTGCGCTATGAGGCCAGCTTAAAGCGCCTGCACCAGGACCCGGTGCCGGTGCATGTCAGTGTGGCCGATGCCGAACAGGCGGGAGAAATTCTGGTCGAACTATGGCCGCTGGAGCAGCAAGCCCGGCAGGACCGTGAAGAACGGCTGCGCGATCAGGCCCAGGCCCACAAGGAATTGATCCGCAACCTGGCCCACGAGATCAAGAACCCGCTGGGCGGCATCCGTGGCGCCGCGCAGTTGCTCGAAATGGAACTGGAAAGCCGCGAACTCGCCGAATACGCCCAGGTCATCATCCACGAGGCCGACCGCCTGCAAAGCCTGGTCGACCGGCTACTGGCGCCGCACCGCCACCCCCATCTGGTCAGCGACGTGAACATCCACGAAGTCTGCGAGCGGGTGCGCGCGCTGGTGCTGCTCGAATACCCGCAGGGCCTGACGATCTTGCGTGACTACGACACATCGATCCCCGAGTTCCGTGGCGACCGCGCGCAGATCATCCAGGCCATGCTGAACATCGTGCAAAACGCAGCCCAGGCGCTGTGCGAGCGCATGCTGCAAGGGGTTGCCGAAATCACGCTGCGCACCCGCGTAGTCCGGCAAGTGACCTTTGGCCGCCAGCGCTATCGGCTGGCACTGGAATTGCATGTCATCGACAACGGACCGGGCGTTCCCGACGCCATCAAAGAGCGGATTTTCTACCCTCTGGTATCGGGTCGGGACGGCGGATCGGGGCTGGGGCTGACGTTGGCGCAAACCTTCGTGCAACAGCACCGCGGGTTGATCGAATGCGACAGCGTACCGGGTCGCACCGACTTCCGCATCCTGATCCCCTTGCCCTGAGGTCCCTGACACGCCGACACGCCATCACAGGCAGGTAAGAAAAACCATATGAAGCCGATCTGGATAGTAGATGACGACCCCTCGATCCGCTTCGTCCTTGAAAAGGCGCTGGCCCGCGAAAACCTGCCCACGCGCAGCTTCACACAGCCGCGCGAAGTGCTCGACGCGCTGACCGACCTCGACACCGGCGACTGCGGCCGGCAAGGCCCGCAGGTCCTGGTGAGCGACATCCGCATGCCCGGCGGCTCGGGCCTGCTGCTGCTGGAAAAAGTGCGCGAGCTGCAACCCGGTTTGCCGATCATCATCATGACCGCGTACTCCGACCTCGACAGCGCCGTTTCGGCCTTTCAGCGCGGCGCATTCGAGTACCTGCCCAAGCCCTTCGACCTGCCCAAGGCCGTCGCCCTGATCCGCCGCGCCGTGGAAGAAAGCCAGCGCGAAGAAGTCACCGAAGAGCGGCAAGGCGCAACGCCCGAAATACTGGGCCAGGCGCCGGCGATGCAGGACCTGTTCCGGGCCATCGGCCGGCTGAGCCAAAGCCAGGTCACCGTGCTGATCACCGGCGAATCCGGCTCGGGCAAAGAACTGGTGGCGCGCGCGCTGCACAAGCACTCGCCCTGCGCCGACGGCCCCTTCGTGGCCATCAACACCGCAGCCATCCCCAAAGACCTGCTCGAGTCCGAACTGTTCGGCCACGAACGCGGCGCCTTCACCGGCGCGCAAACCCAGCGGCGCGGCCGCTTCGAGCAGGCCGAGGGCGGCACCCTGTTCCTGGACGAAATCGGCGACATGCCGTTCGACCTGCAAACGCGCCTGTTGCGCGTACTATCGGACGGCCAGTTCTACCGCGTGGGCGGCCATGCGGCGCTCAAGGCGCATGTGCGGGTGATCGCCGCCACCCACCAAGACCTGGAAAAGCGCGTCAAGGCCGGCAGCTTCCGCGAAGACCTGTTCCACCGCCTGAACGTCATCCGCCTGCGCCTGCCCGCGCTGCGCGAGCGGCGTGAAGACGTGCCCATGCTCACGCGCCACTTCCTGCAACAAAGCGCCAGACAGTTGGGCGTGGAACCCAAACGCATCGCCGACTCGGCATTGGCGCGGCTGGAGCAATTCGCCTTCCCAGGCAATGTGCGCCAGTTGGAGAACATCTGCCACTGGCTCACCGTCATGGCGCCGGCCCAGGTGATCTCGCTGCAAGACCTGCCCCCGGAAGTGCTGGAGGCGCCTGCGCACCAAGCCGCGCACCACCCCCCCGCGCGGATGGAGCAGATCGGCCACGCCAGCGAGCCGGTGGCGGTGCCGGCAACTGCCATCTGCCCCCCCCCTGCCGAACCGCAGGAAGCACTGCCCCCGCCTGTGCCCGCCACTATGGCGGGCAACGCGCCGGCAATGCCGGCCTTTGCCGCCACCAGCCCCCAGCGGGAGAACGACGGCCATCGGGCCAGTTGGGAAGAAATACTGGAAATCGAGGCACAAAAGCTGCTCGCCGGCGGCCAATCGCAGCTGTGGGATGCGCTCACGCGGCGCTTCGAGTCCTGCCTGATCCGCACCGCGCTGCACACCACCCACGGCCGCCGCATGGAAGCCGCGCAGCGTCTGGGCATAGGACGCAACACCATCACGCGCAAAATCCAGGAACTGGGGCTGGACTCCCCGGATGAGGCATGAACGCCGCTGGCGCCTGAAATCTTGCGGCCCATCGCGCGCGAAGCCAGCGCCACGGCAGACCGCGATCGGGCGCCGTTCGGCCTGCGGAGCACCATGCCGCACCACGCATCAGGCCAGCGTCCGGATCAGCAGGTGCTCACCCCCCGTGGCCCCACGGTAGATTCGGGCTTGCATGCCGCAGCCGCGCCGCAACCACGCAGCCAATACCACACCACAGTGAGCCAATATCCCGGCGCTGCTTCACCCGCATGCGCTGTATCGCCGGGCAAATCCTGACCTGCGCGCCCAAACCCACAGCCCGGGCACCCTTGCTTTGACGGCGCAGTGATCGAGAAAAACAGACGGCAACGGCAGCCGTAACAGACAAATCCGCAAAGACCAGTAAGAAACCTTTTGGCTCAATCGTTACATAGTCGATACCTATGTAGTGCGAAGTGGCAGCTTGTCACTCGTATGATCAACTGCATGCCGCATCGACCGCCCCTCGCGAGCGCCTGCCAACCCACTGCCGGTAGCAACCTGCGCTTGTGGATCGAGGCCGGCATCAAAGTTTCCCGGGACTGCGCATGCAACCCACGGTGAACCCGGGCCGTGCTGCAGGCAGCATTTCTTCCGTGATGGAAAGCCCGTGGCCATTCCTCATACGCAACGACGCACCATGAAAATATCAGTCAACATCAAGACGAATCTGCTGTTGCTCATCCTCTGCAGCAGCATGAATCTGCCGGCAGAGCCTGTGCTCACGAATGCCAATGTATCAGCGCCGCAAAACGCAATACCGCCCAATATCGTCAGCTCCGCCAGCAAACCGATGGTGATGCTGACTGCATCCAAAAGCCACCAGTTTTTCGGTCCTGCCTACAACGATTTTGAGGATCTCGATGACGATGGTGTGATCGACACCACCTTCAAGCCGACTTTCAAGTATTACGGCTATTTCGATGCAAGCAAATGCTATGCTTACGAGACCAATGCCGGTGGCCGATTCGTTCCGGCAGCCATGGCCACCCAGGAGCCCGTCACTGTCGGCACTGCCACTACCACTACCACTGCCACCAGATACAAATGCTCAGCCAGCGCATCCCATTGGAGCGGCAATTTTCTCAATTGGGCCGCCATGACCCGGCTGGATATCGTCCGTAAAATGCTGTATGGCGGCTACAGGGATGTGGATGGCACTGCGGCGACGGTCCTGATGGGGGCCAAAATGGTGATGGATTCGCACTCGTTCGTCAAATATTACAATGGCACCGATATTCGCGATTACACGCCATTCAGCCAGGCAGCGCTCACCAAGACTACCGGGTCCAACAAGGATCAATATGCGGGTCTGAGTATTTGCCTGACCGGCACTGCCGGTGATTATAACGAAGCGCAGCCCGTCATGCGCTTGGTCAAGGGAAATTACCGTTTCTGGTCTACCGTGGAGTGGGAATCCTGCCGCTGGCGTGATGACACCGATTTTGATCCCAAAGGCTATGCGAAAGGTACTTTTGGCCCCAAGCTCTCGCGTTTTTACCACGATGAGGACAAGGGAGATGGAAAGATCGGAGACCGGCGGGTCTACCATGAAATAACCATTCCGTGGATAAAGGATAAGGATGATGGCGCCAGTTATTCCGGCATCGGCCCGCAACTGAACGTTCGGGTCAGGGTATGCGATCCTGCGCTGTTGGGTGAAGAACGCTGCCAGGCGTTTCCACCCGAGTCCACGACCCATTTCAAGCCCTATGGTTTGCTTCAGGAATTTGGCTACCCCAAAACTGCCACAGAAGCGGCCCGGGTGGAATTCGGGTTGATCAGCGGCAGCTATGATAATTATAATGACAATGGAAACAACCCTGACAAGCCTGACAAAATAGCAGGAGTGGCGGGGGCGCTGCGGAAAAACATGGGTGATCTGGGAGATGAGATCGACCGCAACACCGGTGTCTTTTGCCATAATAACCTTGGCACCCATAGCGCTGATTCCGGTTGCGCCGCAACGCCGCCTGCGTCAAATGTCGCTGCAGGCATCATCAGAACCTTCGACGCCATGGTTCTTTACAACTATTCGCGCGGTTTGCAAGGCTTTGTAAGTAATTCTACCTGGCTCAATCCTTTGGGTGAAATGCTCGTGCAAACATTGCAGTATTATGCTTACAACGGAACGACGCCCACGCCCAGCAACCCGGCAGTCACGGTGGCCGACCGCAGTGTCGGCATGCCGGTAGCCCCATGGATCAACCCGTTTGCCGATTCGAATGCACGCAGGGCCAAATACGGCAATGCCATTTGCCGTCCGTTAAATGTTTTGGCGATCTCTTCCGGCACCCTCAGTTATGATGAGCGAGCAGCCGATCCATTTGCCAGTTTGCCGGGGACCGGTAGCGGACTCGATTCTTTCGTCAACAAAATAGGCCAGGCCGAAGGCATTCATGGCACCGCTCGTTCCGTAGGTTCCGTGCCTGGCAATGATGATAAATCATGTTCCGCCAAAACAGTCCAACGGCTTTCAGATGTCAGGGGTATTTGCCCCGAGGCTCCGGCCCTGAAGGGAAGCTACCAGATTGCCGGGGCTGCGCTCTATGGCAATACCACGCGGATTCGTCCCCTGCCCAGCCCTCCTCCTGCAGGTTTCGACAAACTGGAAAATGCGTTGACGGTCAAGACGATGGCCGTGTCCCTCTCGGGCGGAGCGCCGCGCATCGATATTCCCGTCCCCACCCGTGCTTCGGGTGCCACCCATGACCCTTCTACCCCCCTCCCCCTCCTCAACCCCAGACGATATATAACCATCACACCGGAAAGTGTGAGCGACGGCGGCAAGGTCAACGCGCCCTTGTCCTTTGTATCGATCAGTTCCAGTCCGCGCCATGGCGCTTTCATCGTGGCCTGGAGCGACGTTCTTTTGGGTGCCGACTACGATATGGATATCGTTGGTTTCATCCGTTATGACCTGGTCTACAACCCGGACAACTCAGCTACGGGTTGGGATGTCAAGGTGACGACAGATATCGTCAATGTCTGTGGCGCTCTGGGGAATACGTTTGGCTTCAGTATCAGCGGAGTCAAAAGGAAAAATGCTGCCGGCAACCTCGTCGATGCCAGTGGCCGATATCTTACCCATCAACACGGAAGCCAGAATTCGGGGGAAGGCAATCCGATACTGGCCGGCATGCCACCGACATCCCAGTATCTGTGCGGTGATACAGATTATCGTGCCAAGACAGTCATCGGCAACACCCTCAGCTATGCAAATACGGTGTGCAACGTCACGGGCGATGGCAATACCGGCGATCCTGACATACCCACCGCCGAAAAGAATTGCACGGTAAAGAACGCTGATTTCTTGCATTCCGAAAAATTCCACATGGTTGGAGAATCGGATGCCCTCATCAAGGATCCACTCTGGTACGTTGGAAAATACGGCGCATTCAATTCCAGTGTGAAAAATGCCGATGGCACCTACGGCACCCCGTTGGCCATGCCCCCTACCCACAACAATGATAGCTGGGACAGAGTCAAAATGGACGGAAGCATTGGCCAGGATGGTATTCCTGACGGCTACTTTCTTGGACGCCGCCCGGAGTTGCTCGAAGCGTACCTGCGCAATGCGCTCAATGTGATGGCCAAAAACACCAATGCCGTGCCGGCCATTGCCGCGGCGCAAGTGTCGAGCGCGGAGTATAAATTCGTCGCGCGATTTGACAGCACGACCGTGACGGGTGAGTTGGAGGCTTACAAAATCGATTCCGCCACGGGTGAATTCAAAACCACACCGGAGTGGAAAGCGGGCGCCCTGCTCCAGACCCGAACCGATGTCGCCAATAGCAGACAAATCATTACCAACAACAGAAATAGCCCGTCGGCAGGCACCAAGTTCAGGTGGGACGAAGGATTGTCCCGATTTTACAAGGATCAAATGACGACGACACAGAGCAGGAACCGGTTGTCGGAAACGAATGCAATACTGGCGCTGAATTATATTCGCGGCGATCAATCAAATGAAAGCCTCAACGGGCTGCGCCAGCGTGTCGGCAGTCTGCTTGGCCCGGTGGTGAATGCGACCCCCTGGGTCCAGGGCCGCCCCGACTCTACCTTGGCCGGCCTCAGGTCGGATAAGGATTATGTCCATTTTTATAAAAGCTATAAAGACCGCGCCAAGCTGCTTTGGGTGGCTGCCAACGACGGTATGCTGCATGCGTTCAATCCCGACACCGGAGACGAGGTTTTTGCCTATGTGCCAGGCGCCTTGGCCAACCGGCTGACGGAGATACCGTTGCAGCGGGGTAGCAACGCTGCCGGGCGCACGAAATTGGCTGGAAAGGATTTTGTGATCGGCGCCGAAAATCACCCTCCGGGCGGCACGGTCTGGCCCTATGTCGACGGCAATCCTTTTTCTGCCGATGTCAAAGTGGGCCTCGCTACGCACACCTCTAAGTGCACCGCACCAGCAAACACCGCCTGGAAAACCTATGTATTCGGCACCTTGGGGCGCGGTGGCAAAGGTGTTTTTGCGCTGGATGCCACCTGTATTGCCGATTTGACCGAAGACAATGCGGCCAATGTATTCAAGTGGCAATTCACTGCGGACGATGACCCGGACCTGGGATATATCACCGGGGATGTGACGATTCACCCTACCTCGAACCAGGCCTCGCCGGTCGCCAAGATGAACAATGGCAAATATGCCCTGCTTTTGGGCAATGGCTACAAATCCGACTCGGGCAAGGCGGTGCTGTTCGTTCTTTTTGTCAATGGCCCCAATGCCCCCGATGTCCCCGGTGGTTTCGATAGAGTTCGCTGGACGCCGGGTGCTAACGAGGGTTACCTGAAAATCGTGGCGGATACCGGACCCAACAATGGCCTGTCCATGCCCCGCTGGGAAGATATCGATGGCGATGGCACGGCGGATGTGGCTTATGCGGGCGATCTCAAGGGCAATATCTGGAAATTTGATTTGTCGAACCCCACCAACCCGAGCCTGTGGCAGGTCGATCCCCAGAGCGGATCCATCGCCAGCGCACCGGGCAAGGCCAGCATTGGCAGTATCGTCAGCCCTCTGTACAATGCCGGCCTTCCGATTACGACGGCGCCACAGCTCATGCATATGGGCCAGGGCGGACTCATGGTCAATTTTGCGACCGGCAGTGCATTCGATGATGCGGATTTTCCCAAGCTCGGGGTGACGCAGCGGGTTTATGGCATTTGGGACCGGCGTAGCCTCGCTGGGGCACCGTCCTTCGCTCGGGTCAAGACCGTCGATACCAATACCTTGGTGCGCCGCGCATACACACGCAGCACGGAGGGCGTGGTCACCGTCGCTGCCGATACCCCGGCTTTGAATTGGTCCAACCACAATGGCTGGTATATGGATTTGCCAGATTCCGGCGAGGCGGTCCTGTCAGACCCGTCTCTGAGCGCGGGGGTCTTGTCGTTTGTGACGGTTCGTCCGAGGCAAGCAGTCGCCGGAGAATCTGCGCCTTGCTTTTCAAACCACCGCACGGCGCTTTATACCATCGATCCGATCTCGGGCAAGGCCGAGCGCAATATCCAAGGCAGCATCACGCTGAACAGCACGCAGGTGTTTGTCGCAGCCAGGGACATTAGCGATCAAAAGGTGCGTTCGGTGATTGACAGAACCAAAAAGGCTTTTGCCAGGCCGCCCTGTCCACCCGGGGAACCCGATTGCACTCCCAACACCCCCATTTGCCGCGCCGGGCAGCGCGCCAAGAGGATCATCGGCAGTGGTGCCGATACCATGCTGTGCCTGAGCACTACACCACGTCTGCAATGGCGGGAAATTCCGGGGTTGAGACCGGACGATTGAGAACGGACCCATGAAACCAACGGATGCAGCGCCGTTTTGCGCTGATGCAGTGGCCGATCGCGCTGCCGACCGGCTAGTGTCGCGTCACCGATCAGATGTCGTAGGCTGCGCGCAGCCATCGGAGCGCAACGCAAGGCGCATCGTGCGGCCAATACCGAGCGTATTGGCAAGCGATGCAACGCCGCGATGCGCTTCGATGGCCAGCGCAGACCGACAGATGATCGGTGACGCGACACTAGGCTATTGCGTCTGCCCTGGCCCCTATCCGTTGGCCATGCAATCGCCTGAAAGCACTGGCCGGGCGGTCATTGGCCCCAGGCCAAATGCTGCGCCGGCCATACTCCGTCCAACGGTCTGCGCGGCAGAACCACCCCGCGCACCACGGTCCCGGATCTTTTCGCGCAGCGGCCCGACATATGCATGGCATTCACGGCAACGCCGGCAGCCGCCGGTGGCCGTGGCCCGCGTCATTGCTGGAAGTTCAGCCGCAGCCCCGGCTCATGCCACTGCATGGCCCCCAGGCGTCCCTCGTGCGACAAGGTGACATAGGCCGTGCGCATGTCGGCGCCGCCAAAGCAGATGTTGGTCACTCCCAGATCCGGCATCGGGTGGCTTTGCACGCGCGCGCCCGTGGGGGCAATCTCGATGACGGCCCCGGCGTGCAAAGCGGCCACGCAGATATTGCCGCTGGCGCTCAGCGCCAGGCTATCGAACCGGGTATGGCCTCCGACGCCGGCGATCAGGGTTCCGCCCGCCGGTGAAGGCCAGGGGCGCTTGCGCACCTGGCCCGGCCCGGTGATCTCCCAGGCCCACAGGCGCGCGGTCTCCGTCTCTGCCACATACAGCGTCTTGCCGTCCGGCGACAGGCCGATGCCATTGGGCGTGAGCAGCGGCCCGATGACCTCGCGGATCTCGCTGCCATCGGCGCGCGCCCAGTACACGAAACCACGGTCCATGTCGCGCGCCCTGCGCTTGCCCAGATCGCTGAACCAGAATCCGCCGCTGGCGTCGAACACCAGGTCGTTCGGGCCTTTGAGCGGCTGCCCGCCGCATCGATCGTAGAGCCGCTCGACCCGGCCCGTGGCGAAGTCGAACACATCGATGCCGCCGCCGGCATAGTCGGGCGCCTGCAGGTGGGGCCGCAATGTGCCGCGCTCACGCACCCAGCCGAAGCCGCCGTTGTTGCACAGGTAGACCCGGCCGTCGGGGCCGATGGCGGCGCCATTGAATGCGCCCGGCGCATGGGCCAGTTCCTGCTTGCGCCCGTCAGGCTCGATGCGAACCAGGGTCGAACGCGCCAGTTCGACCAGCAGCACCGAGCCATCGGCCAGTGCGATCGGCCCTTCGGGAAATTCCAGTCCTGTCGCGATGATGTCCATGTCCTCGTCTCCGGTTTCGTTCGTCGGGATGTCGTGCGGCTCGTCGCAGCGCACGCCGCCGAGGATAATGCAGGCCATCGCCCACCGCCTGCCGTCATCCGTCGTCATCCGCCGTCACAAGGAGCGCCACGATATGCATCCACCGTTGCGCAGCCGTTTTTGGTCTGACCTGAGCAGCCAGGAGTTTTCCCGTCTCGACCGTGAGCGGCTGATTGCCGTGCTGCCGCTGGGCGCCATCGAGCAGCATGGGCCGCACCTGCCGATGTCCACCGACACCGCCACCATCGACGCCATGGTGCGCGCCAGTCTGGCGCATTTGCCCGATGCGCTGCCAGTGCTTTTTCTGCCCACCCTGGCCTACGGCAAGAGCAATGAGCATGCGCGCTATCCGGGCACGCTGACGCTTTCGGCAAGCACCTCGATCGCGCTGTGCAAAGAGATCGGCGCCTGTGTCGCCCGGGCCGGCGTGCGCAAGCTGGTGCTCTACAACAGCCATGGCGGCCAGATGAGCGTGATGGACATCGTGGCACGCGATTTGCGTCAAGAGCAGTCCATGATGGTGGTCGCTGCGAACTGGTTTACCTTGGGTCTGCCCGAGGGGTTGTTCGCTGCGCAGGAGCTTCGGCATGGCATCCACGCCGGCGCGCTGGAAAGCTCGGTGATGCTGCAGATCAGGCCCGGTGACGTGCACACCGGCGAGTTGCGCGATTTCGATTCGCTGGGCCAAACCCTGGCCGCGCAGGGCCAGTGGCTGGCCATCACCGGCGGCAACAAGCTCGGCTGGCAGATGCAAGACATCAACCCCGCAGGCGCTGCCGGCGATGCCACATGCGCCAGCGCCGAAAAGGGCGCGGCCGTGCTCGACCATGTGGGGCGCCGCTTGGCGGAGCTGTTGCACGAAGTCGATCGCTTCCCGCTCGAGCGGCTGGCCAACCTGCCGGCCTGGTCCTGAGCAGCGGGTTCAGACGGCCCATTCAAACCGCCCATTCAAACCGCGAATGCAGGAGGCTCACTTGGGCAACACACCGGCGATGGCGGCCATGGCCCATCCCGCGCCAGCGGCCACGGCCCGGCCGCTGGTCAGCCTGCGCCAGGTCGGCAAGCGTTTTGCCAATGGCACGCTGGCGTTGCAGGACATGACGCTGGACATCGGCGAGCATGACTTCATCAGCCTGCTGGGCCCCTCGGGCTGTGGCAAGAGCACGGCGCTGCGGCTGATGGCGGGCCTGGCCCGCAGCAGCGGCGGCACCATGCATTGGTCCGGCGCCGAGCAAACGCCCAGCGGGCGCGAACTGGGCTTTGTGTTCCAGGAGCCTACGCTGATGCCCTGGGCCAAGGTGTTCGACAATGTGCGGCTGCCGCTCAAGCTCGCCGGCATGCGCCGCGATGCGGCGGCGCCGGTGGTCCGGCAGGCGCTCGAAATGGTCGGCCTCTCGCGCTTTGCCGATGTGTACCCGCGCGAACTCTCCGGCGGCATGAAGATGCGCGTGTCGATCGCCCGCGCGCTGGTCACGCGCCCGCGCCTGCTGCTGATGGACGAGCCTTTTGCCGCGCTCGACGAGATGACGCGCATCAAGCTGAACAACGACCTGCTGGCGATCTGGCGCGAGCACCGTTTTTCGGTGGTGTTCGTCACGCACAGCGTCTACGAATCGGTGTACCTGTCGAACCGCATCGTGGTGATGGCGGCGCGCCCGGGCCGCGTAATCGACGAGTTGCATATCGACGAGCCTTATCCGCGCGGCGCCGACTGGCGCAGCGCGGCCCGCTACCACGCGCACTGCACGGCGGTGTCGCAATCCCTGCACGGAGCTTTGCATGGCCTGGGCATCGATCACTGAGCCGGCCGATCTGGCGGCTGCGGGGCCTGCCGGGGCCGCGCCGGGCGCGCATGAAGACCGGTTGCGCGCGCACCAGGAGCGGCAACGCCGGAGCGCAGCCATGCTGCGCCTGGTCGTGCCCGTGGTCATCGTGGCGTTGCTGCTGCTGCTGTGGGAATGGCTGGTGCGCGCCCACCGCATTCCGCACTACATCCTGCCCGCGCCGTCGCTGATCCTGCGCACGCTGTTTGAACATTGGGATTCGCTGTCGAGCGCGCTGTGGTTCACGGTCAGGCTCACGCTGCTGGCGCTGGCCGCCGCCATCGTCGGCGGCGTGCTGCTGGCGATTGCGTTCGCGTTGTTCAAGTGGGTGGAGATCGGCCTGTTCCCGATCGCGGTGATCCTGCAGGTGACGCCCATCATCGCCATCGCGCCGCTGATCCTGATCTATGTGCCGAACACCACGGCGGCCTTGCTGCTGTGCGCCTGGATCGTGGCCTTTTTTCCGATCCTGTCGAACACCGTGATCGGCCTGAAAAGCGCGGACCGCAATCTGCGCGACCTGTTCTGGCTCTACCGGGCCTCGCCGTGGCAGACCTTTCGCTACCTGCTCGCGCCGAGCGCGCTGCCGTACTTCATGGCGGGCCTGAAGATCGCCGGCGGCCTGAGCCTGATCGGCGCGGTGGTGGCCGAGTTCACCGCCGGCACGGCGGGCAAGGAAACGGGGCTGGCCTCGCGCATTCTCGAATCGAGCTTTCGCACCGAGATTCCGATGATGTTCGCGGCGCTGCTGCTGGTGTCGCTGCTGGGCATCGTGATCTTCGTCTTGTTCGCCGCGCTGTCGCGCCTGGTGCTCGGCCACTGGCATGAAAGCGAGATGCAGCATGAACGCTAAGCCCGGGGCCGTCGATTGGGACGCCGTGCGCGCCGATTTGCATGGCCTGCATCTGATCACCGCGCCGGGCCAGCGCAAGCAGTTGTCCAAAGATTTTTACTGGTACAGCCCGATCCTCAGCGCGCAACTCGATCACTGCGTGGCCGACCTCGTGGTCAAGGTCAGCACCGAGGACGATGTGCGCCAGGTGGCCGCCGTCGCCGCCCGGTGGCACTTGCCGCTGACCGTGCGCGCCGGCGGCACCGGCAACTATGGCCAGTGCGTGCCGCTCGAAGGCGGCATCGTCATGGACGTGACGCCAATGTGCCGCGTGCTCGACATACAGCCGGGGCGCATGCGCGTGGAGGCCGGCGCGCGCATGCACGACATCGAACTGGCCGCGCGCGAGACCGGGCAGGCGCTGCGCATGTGGCCCTCGACCTGGCAGGTGGCCTCGATCGGCGGCTTCATTGCCGGCGGTTTCGGCGGCATCGGCTCGTTTCGCCACGGCATCTTGCGCGACAGCGGCAACCTGCTGCGCGCGCGCATCATGACGCTGGAGCGCGCGCCGCGTGTCATCGAATTGCACGGCGACGAAATCCAGCAGGTGCACCATGCCTACGGTACCAACGGCGTGATCCTCGATGTCGAAGTGGCGCTCAGCCCGGCCGTCGAGTGGCTGCACTGCACGGCGCTCTTTCCGGGCTATCGCGGCGCGCTCGACTTCTGCATCGCCGCGCAGGCGCCGGCGCTGGACATCTTCCTGCTGTCCAGCGTCGAAGCGCGCTTTTCGCCCTGGTACCAGAGCCTGGGCGAGCGCTTTCCGGCCGACCGGCATGCGGTGTTCACGATGGTGGCGCCCGATTCGATGGCGCCATTTCGCGCGCTCGTCGCCGGGCATGGCGGCCGGATTTCGGTGGCCGGCACCGAGCCCGAACTGCGCGCCCAGGGTCTGCCGCCGGCCTACGAATGCGCGTTCAACCACACCACGCTGCAAGCGCTCAAGGCCGACCGCCGTTGGACTTACCTGCAAGTCGCCTACGCCGCGCCGTTCGAGCCGGCCGTGGTCGAGCGCCACCTGCGCCTGTTCGGCGGCGATGTGTTGCAGCACCAGGACTTTGCGCGCGTCGCCGGCCAATGCTGCGCCTTCGGCATCCTGCTGGTGCGCTGGAAGGGCCGGGAGCACCAGTACCAAGTGATGCGCGAAATCGAAGCGCAGGGCGGCTGCCGGATCTTCAACCCGCATGTCGTGACCATCGAGGACGGCGGCATGAAAACCATCGACGCGCAGCAAATCGAGTTCAAGCAACGCAGCGACCCGATGGGCTTGATGAACCCCGGCAAGACCCGGGGCTGGCGACCGGCGCTGGCCGCCCGGTGCTGAAAAAACGCCCGCCTGAGCGCCTGTCTGAACACCTGTCTGAACACCCACCCGAACGCCCGTTTTTACGCCCGGCATTTGACACAACTTCCACAGACTTCCACAGGAGCACGCCCCATGCATACCCCCGTTTTGCGCATCCGCCCGCTGGCCCTCGGCCTGGCGCTGACAGCCGCTGCCTTGGCCGCCTTGGCCATCTTCGCGGCCGGCGCCGCGCAGGCCCAGGAGAAAGTAGTGTTTGCCACCAACTGGAAGGCGGAGGCCGGCCATGGCGGCTTCTACCAGGCGCTGGCAGATGGCACCTACAAGAAGTACGGCCTGGATGTCGATATCCAGCAAGGCGGCCCGATGGTCAACAACCGCCCGATGCTGCCGGCCGGCAAGGTCGACTTCCTGATGGCCGGCAACCTGCTGCAATCGTTCGACAACGTGAAGAACGGCGTGCCCACCGTGGTGGTCGCGGCCTTCTTTCAGAAAGACCCGCAGGCCATGTTTGCGCACCCCGGCCAGGGCTATGACAGCCTCAAGGACATGGCCAAGGCGCCCGTGGCCTTCATCGGCAAAGACGGCCAGTTCAGCTTCTGGCAGTGGATGAAGTCCGAGCATGGCTTTACCGATGCGCAGCTCAAGCCCTACACCTTCAACGTCGCCCCCTTCCTGGCCGACAAGCGCTCGGTGCAGCAGGGCTACGCCATTTCCGAGCCGCTATCGATCAAGGAGCAGGCCGGCTTCGACCCGGTGGTGCAACTGCTGGCCGACAGCGGCTTTTCGACTTACTCCACCACCATCGAGACGCGCGCCGAACTGATCAAGAGCCGGCCCGAGACCGTGCGCAAGTTCATCGAAGCCTCGATCATCGGCTGGAACAACTACCTCTACGGCGACAACAAGGCCGCCAACGCGCTGATCGCCCGGATCAACCCCGACGCCTCGCCCGCTGCGCTGCAAGGCTCGATAGCG
The DNA here is from genome assembly GCF_000015565.1 of Verminephrobacter eiseniae EF01-2. NCBI lineage: Bacteria > Pseudomonadati > Pseudomonadota > Betaproteobacteria > Burkholderiales > Comamonadaceae > Verminephrobacter > Verminephrobacter eiseniae. Next base: position 3,494,253 of record NC_008786.1, on the reverse strand, counting down.
CTGATCAAAAAAATGGGCATCGTCGACAGTGGCGACTCGCTCACCCGCGGCATCGGCGCGATCGACGAGGCGCGCGTGAAGGACTTCTACGACAAGATGGTCAAGGCCGGCCTGTACAAGCCGGGCGAGGTCGATCTGGCCAAGGTCGTCACCACGCAGTTCGTCAACAAGGGCGTCGGCCTGGACCTGCGCAAGAAGTTCACCGGCCATTGATCCACCGGCCATTGAAATCGCAGGGCGCTGCCACGCATCGATTGATTGTTCCGTGGGTCGCGCGCGGCTTGCGCCGGGGTCAGATGCCGGCGCCTGGATTGCCATAAGGCTGCGCGCGGCCTTTGTTCCTTTGGGCTCTGACCCCGTATCGCCGACAGGCGAACCGGCCCTTTTCCATGAAAACGTTGATCGTCCATTGCCATCCGAACCCTGACAGCTTCAACCACGCGCTCTACCGCACCGCCCTGGAGGCGCTGCGGCCCCGGCACCCCGTCCGGGCCATCGACCTGTACGCCGAGGGGTTCGACCCGAGGCTGACACGCGAAGAGCGCATCGCCTACCTGGACCACCCCGAACTGATCCGCGAGCGCGTGCAAGCCCATGTCGAAGCGCTGCTCTGGGCCGAGCACCTGGTGTTCGTCTACCCCACCTGGCTCCATGGGCCGCCGGCCATGCTCAAGGGCTGGTTCGAGCGGGTGTGGCTGCCGGGCGTGGCGTTTTTGCCGGCGCAGCGCAAGGGCCGGCTGGTGCAGTCGGGGATGCGGCATATCCGGCGGCTCACCGTGGTCACCACCGGCGGCTCGCCGCGCTGGTTCGTGCTGGCCATCGGCGACCCGGGCCGGCGCCTGTTCACGCGCGCGCTGCGCGCGCTGTTCGCCTGGCGCTGCAAGGTGACCTGGCTGCAACTGCACGACATGAACGCAGTCACGGCGCATGACCGCAACCACTTCATCGAGCACGTTGCGCGCAAGCTGCAAAGCCTCTGACCAGCAAGCGCCCACACCATGAACCCGCAACGCAGGCTGACCGTGCGCGTCGCACGCATCTGGCGGCAGACGCCGCATATCCTGGCCTTCGAGCTGACCCACCCCTGGGGCCGGCCGCTGCCGGGCTACGAGGCCGGCGCGCATATCGATGTGCACATGCCCGGCGGCTTTTCGCGCCAGTATTCGTTGGCGCTGGCGCCGCCGGCAGCAGCGCCGGTCATGTCGTATCTGATCGGCGTCAAGCGCGAGGCCGCGAGCCGTGGCGGCTCGGCCTCGATGCACGAGCGTGTGCGCACGGGCGACCTGCTGGCCGTCAGCGCGCCGCGCAACACCTTCCCGCTGTGCCCGCAGGCCGCGCAGCACCTGCTGCTGGCCGGCGGCATCGGCATCACGCCGCTGCTGGCCATGGCGCAGGCGCTGGCGGCGCGCGGCGCAAACTTCAGGCTGTGCGTGTTTGCGCGCAGCCGGGAGCATCTGGCCTTTGCCGACGCGCTGCGCGCGCCGGCGCTGGCGCCACGGCTGCGCCTGCACCTGGACCAGGGCGAGGCCGCCGAACGCATCGACCTGCACGCGCTGCTGGCCGAGCGCGCGCCGGGCGCGCAGTTGTACCTGTGCGGCCCCGGCGGCTTCATGCAGGCGGTGCGCGACGCGGCCCGGCACTGGCCCGAGGACGCGCTGCACGCCGAATACTTCGCGGCACCGGCCGATGCCGACCAGAGCGCCGGCCAGCCCTTCACGCTGCGGCTCGCGCAGCGCGGCATCAGCGTGCCGGTGGCGGCCGACCAGAGCGCCGTCGATGCGCTGCGCCAGGTCGGCATCGACATCCCGGTGTCGTGCCAGCAGGGTCTGTGCGGCAGTTGCGTGGTTCCAGGCGATGGCGCAGGCGCCGAGCACCACGACTTTTGCCTCACGGCCAGCGAGCGCCAAACCAGGCTGGCCCTGTGCTGCGCACGCGCCAAGGGCCAGGAACTGGTGCTGCAACTGTGATGGCCTGATGCGCTTGGGCTTGCCCCTCCTTGCCCCAAAGGGGCAAGCCCGCGCCGTGGGTCTCATGCACATTGGCACGGCGGGGCAGCGCCAATGCGCCGGCATCAGACGGCGCGTTCGGGCAGGTACAGCGTGGCCTCGACCTCCAGCAGCACCTCGTCGCCCGGCAGCAGGCGCGCTACCTCCAGCACCGTGCTGACCGGCGGCGCGCCCGGATAGAACAGGCCGCGCACGCGGTTGTAGAAGGCGTAGTGCGGCAGGTGGCGAAAGTACTGCACCAGTTTCACCACATCGTCCATCGTGCCGCCATGCTCGACCGCGATCTGGCGGATGCGTTCGAGCACGAACCAGCTTTGGGCCACGATGGCGGCCTCGAACCTGTCGACCGACATCTGGCCGGTCACGTAGCCCACGCCTTGCAGCGCCGTGCGGGCGGCCTCGGGCAGGTCGTCGTAATCGGCCACTGCGCGGCGCCTGGACGGATCGACCGCCACCACGCCGCTCGTGAATACGAAGTCGCCCACACGCCTGGCGGCGGCGTAGTGGGCCATTGGCTTGCCCATGCTCATGGTGTTGGCTCCAGAATCTGCCCGGCGCGAATCACGCTGCGCCGGCGCCCGCGCGCACCGATCAGCTCATGCTCGGCGCTGGCCTCCAGCAGCACCAGGTCGGCGGGGCAGCCCGGGGCGATGCGGCCATCCCATGCCAGTCCAAGCGCCTTGGCCGGACTGATGGTGATGGCATCGAGCCATTCGATCGCGGGCGCCAGGTGCGCCAATTGCACGCCCAGGCCAAAAGTCTCCAGCAGGTCGTAGCTGCCGTAGGGGTAGAAAGCGTCCTGCACATTGTCCGTGGCCAGACTGGCGCGCAAGCCCCGTGCCGCCGCCTCGCGGATGCGCGTGATGCCACGCGGCACCGGCGTGCGCTCCCAGGCGCCTTGCAGATACAGATTGGTGGTCGGCAAGGCGACGATGTGGATGCCGGCCTGGGCGCACAGCACCAGCGTGGCATCGGCCACGGCCTCGTCCTGTAGCGCCAGCGAACAGCAATGGCCGCAGACCACGCCCTGCCGGAAATGGCGCGCGTGCACCAGCTCGGCAATGCTGCGCAGCCCGCAGGCGTCGGGGTCGAGCCCCTCGTCGACATGCAAGTCCAGCCCCAGCCCATGCTGCTGCGCCAGGTCGAACAAGCGGCCGAGCTTGCCGGCGATGCCGTGGTTGCGGTAGACGAAAGCGCCCAGCACGCCAGCGGCGCGCCTGACTTCGCGCGCAATGCGCGCGCCGGCGGCCAGGTCGGTGAACAGGTCCAGCGGCGTGAGGGAGACGAATTGCAGTTCGATGCGCCCGCGCCATTCGTCGCGCAGCGCCTCGAACAGCGCCAGCGCGGCCGGCGGCTCGGGCTGCACCCAGTCGATATGCGTGCGCAGCGCGCGCGTGCCCGACCGCCAGGCCTCGTGCAGCGCGCGCTCCATGCGCTGGCGCAGCGCCGCAGCGCTCCAGCCGGCGCGGTGTTGGTCCATCCGCTCGATGGCCGCAAACAGATTGCCCTGCGCCGCGCCCACCTCCTGCACCGTGTAGTTCTTGTCGATATGCGCATGCGCCTCGACCAGCGCGCTCAGCAGTATGCCGCGCGCCGGCGCCTGCACGGCGCTCGGCTCGATGGTTGCCACCTTGTCGCCGCGCAGCGTGATGTCGAACACCTGCGCAGCGCCCGCCGCGAAACCGCGCAGCGCGGCCGGGATATGCAGCCCGTGGAGCTTCATCGGGGTTTCATTCGGGCGTCGAGCCAGGCATCCACCGGGTATCCGCCGGCGCAGCGCAAGGGCGCCATGCCGCGGCCCGCGCCAGCAACGCACAACGCACACAGCGGGGTCATTGCCTTGGCCATTGGTGCGCCTGCGGGTTCTCGCGCAGGTAGCTGCGCAAGATGGCGTCAAAGCTCGGGTCGGCGCTCAGGCCCAAGGACTGAGCGCGCGCGGCGTGGATGCGGCTGGGCCAACTGGTAACGATCTTGGCGATCTGCGCATCGGGCTCCCAGTCGATCAGCGCGCTGGTGGCGCGGCCCGCGACATGTTCGAGCGCCTGCGCCATCTCGCGCACGGTGGTGGTGAGCGCGGGCAGGTTGACGGCGGTGCGCACGCGCCATTCGGCGGCGCTGGCGCTGGCCGCACGGATGATGCCGGCGACGGTGTTGCCGGGCGAGGCGAGCGCGACCGGCGTCTCGGGGGCCACCGGGCAGCGCGCGCGCTCGCCGGCCAAAGGCTCGCGCAACATGCCGCTGAGGAACCCCGAGGCCGCGCCGTTCGGACGGCCCGGCCGCACCGACACCGTCATCAGCCGCACACTGCGGCCCTGCACAAAGCCCTTGCGGCTGAAGTCGGCCACCAACTGCTCGCCGATGAACTTCTGGATGCCATAGCTGCTTTGCGGCGTCGGCAGCGTGCTGTCCTCGATCACTGCCGGCAGCGGTTGCTCGGGCGAGCCGCCAAAGACCGCGACCGAGCTGGAAAACACGAACACCGGCGCATGGCCCGCATGGCGGCAGGCTTGCAGCAACATGCGCGTGGCATTGAGGTTGCTGCGCATGCCGAGGTCGAAGTCGGCCTCGCACTCGCCGCTCACCGCTGCGGCCAGGTGGAACAAGGCGTCGGCGCGCGCCAGCGGCAGTGCACCGTTGTCCACCTGCTCGCACAGATCGCCCGGCACGAACTGCACGCGGGCGTCGGCTTGCAGGTCGGCCGGCGGCGGCACGCGGTCGGCCAACGTGATGCGCGCGATGGCCCGGGCCGGTGCTCCGGCCAGTGCCAGCGGGCCGCCGGCCAGCAGCGTGCGCGCCAGCCGCACGCCGAGAAAGCCGCAGCCGCCGGTGATGAGGATGTGCATGGGGTGCTCTCTTTTTCCGGGAAATGGTGCTGTTGTATCCGATTCATGGCGGCAGGCCATGGCCAAAGTCAAACAAATAGTCAAACAAATTCTTGCGCCGCTCGGGCCTGGCCACGGCAAAACCCGCAGCGCCGATGGCGACAATCAAGCGTTCGCCCGCAGGGGTTCGAGGGCTTCACACTGAGGGCTTCACACTGAAATTCTTGGGGCCAAGAATGCATGAAAATGCAACGAGGAATGTATTTCCCTTTGGCAGATGACGGCACCATCCCGGGCGCCGGTCCGACAGACTTTTCCTGGAGGCTTGGATTCGATGAGTGATCCCGCGCAAAAATCCATGGGTGGCATCCCCCCGATCGCCGACGCGCCAGCCTTGTGCCAATTGGGCGTCGCCGAACTGCGCTCGCTGTACCGTCGCGGCGAGCTTTCTCCGGTGCAGGTGACCCGGGAAGTCTTGCAGCATGTCGACCGCGTGCAGGAACGGTTCAACGCCTTCAGCTTCACGGACCATGAAAGGGCCTTGGACATGGCCAGGGCATCCGAAGCCCGTTGGCGCAAGGGTTCGCCGGCCTCGCCTGTCGATGGCGTGCCGACCACCATCAAAGATTTGCTCTGGGTTGCCGGCAGCGTCGTCCGCTATGGCAGCCTGGGCACGGACGCCAAGCCCTGTGCGGAGGATGCGCCAAGTGTCGCCCGGCTGCGCGCGGGTGGCGCCATTTTCGTGGGCATCACCACCTCACCGGAACTGGGCTGGAAGGCGGTGACCGATAGCAACGCCTTTGGCATCACGCGCAATCCCTGGGCGCCGGCAATGACATGCGGAGGCTCGTCGGGCGGCGCCGCCGTGGCGGCGGCCACCGGAGCGGGCGTCTTGCACCTGGGCACCGATGGGGGCGGCTCGATCCGCATCCCGGCCTCGTTTTGCGGCATCGTCGGACTCAAGCCGACCTTTGGAACCGTCCCGGCCTACCCTGCCAGCGCGTTTGGCACGGTGGCGCATATCGGTCCCATGGCCCGCAGCGTCGACGATGCGGCCGCCATGCTGCGCGCCATGTCGGGCCGCGATCTGAGGGACTGGGCACAGGGCTGGATGCACGCTGCGCCACAGCCATTGCATGACGGTGAACTGGCCAAGGCGCGCATAGGCTATTGGACGACCCCGCCTTCAGGCGCGCTGTGCCCCGAAGTCGGGGCGGCGGTGGAGTTTGCGGTCAGCCAGTTGCGTGCTGCCGGGGCCCGCGTGGAGCGCGTCGACCTGCCCGGCAAAGACTTGCATCGCATGTTCCAGGCGCATTGGTTTGCGAGCGCGGCCCATCGCTTGGCGGGCATTTCTGCCGCCGAGCAATCCGGCATGGACGCAGGCTTGCGGCAAGTCGCCAGCGCTGGCGCCCGGATCTCCGCGCCCGACCTGGTGGCGCAGCAGATAGGGCGGGCCCATTTCGCTGCGGCCATGGACCGGCTGCTCACCGAGTTTGATTTTCTGGTGTCGCCGGCAGCATCCATCCTGCCCTTCAGCGCCGGCCTGGAGGTTCCGCAAGGCAGCGGCCTGTCGCGCTGGACCGAGTGGGCAGGGTTCAGCTACCCGATCAATTTGAGCCAGCAGCCGGCCTGCGTGCTGCCCTGCGCGCGGCGACCCATGGACGCTCCGGCCCACGCCCTGCCGATCGGACTGCAAATCATCGGCGCACGCGGCGCCGACTACCGCGTTCTGTCCATCGCCCGGGAAATCGAGCGCTTGGGCCTTGAACAGCTTTTCGCCCAATCACATTCCCGAGAGGTTCCCCGATGATCCATCGACGTTCCGTTCCGGGTTCGACATTGGCAGCCGGCCAGCGCCATGCCGGTGGTGTCGATGCCCAAGGGCTTGCTCGGGCGTTTGCAAGACCCGGGAGACGGGGCCAGCCACCGGCGCGCTGACAAAGCCGCCCTGGCACAGACCGCTGGCACATACATTGCGGCGGCATGCCCCGGCCCCGGCCATCGGGCCTGTTTCCATTTCACTTTGAATCGAGATCGATATGACAAAAGACCCTCGCCCCGGTGCCGATCAGCATGATGTTCGCCACATGCTGTACCCCTTTGCCAACCCGTCGCACCTGTCGAGACATCCCCCCTTGGTGATCGAGCGCGGCGCAGGCGTTTACGTCTATGACGGCAACGGCAAGCGCTACCTGGATGGGCAGGGCGGCCTGTGGAATGTCAATGTCGGCCATGGCCGCGAGGAGATCAAAGAGGCGATTCGCGCGCAGTTGGATCGCATCAGTTTCTACTCGATCTTTGGCGGCACCAGCAACCGGCCGGCGATCGAGTTGGCGGATGTCCTGTGCCGCTGGACGGCCCAAGAGGGGATGGCACGGGTCTTCTTTTCGTCTGGGGGTTCGGAAGCCAACGAGGCCGCCTACAAACTGGCGCGCCAGTACTGGCGTCAAGTCGGCCAGCCCATGCGGCACAAGATCATCTCGCTCAAGCGGGCCTACCATGGGGTCACCCTGGGCGCCTTGTCGGCCAATGGCATCACGCCCTACCGCGCGCCGTTCGAGCCTTTGCTGGCAGGCTTCATCCAGGTTGAAACGCCCCATGTCTACCGCAACCCCTTCACCACGGACCCGCAGGCGCTGGGGCGATTGTGTGCGCAGTTGCTGGAGCGCGAAATCGAGTTCCAGGGCCCCGACTCCGTCGCCGCCTTCGTTGCCGAACCGGTCCAGGGAGCCGGCGGCGTGATCGTGCCGCCGGCCAACTTCTGGCCACTGGTGCGCGAAGTCTGCGATCGCCATCGGGTGCTGCTGATTGCCGACGAAGTGGTGACCGGTTTTGGCCGCATCGGCTCGGAAATGGGCAGTCGGCTCTGGGGTGTGAAGCCCGACATGATGGTGTTTGCCAAAGGCATCAACAGCGGCTACATCCCCCTGGGGGCCACGATGGCCAATGCCCGTGTGTGCGACGCCTTCGTGACCACAGACGAGGCATTGTTCAGCAGCAACGCCTTCCTTCATGGCAACACCTACGCAGGGCATCCGCTGGCTTGCGTCGCAGCCATCGCGAATCTGGAGATCATCGAAAAGGAAAAGCTGCACCTGAACGCAGGCAAGGTGGGTGCCTATTTGATGGAACGCCTGCAGTCCATCCAGGACAAGCACCGCTACATCGGCGATGTGCGCGGCCAGGGCCTGATGATTGGCGTCGAGTTGGTCGCAGACAAGAAGACCCGGGCGCCGTTGGACTTGTCCCTGAATGTCGGCGCACGCATCTCGGACGCCTGCCGGGAGGCGGGTGTTTTGCTGCGCAACCTGGCCGACACCTTCATCATTTCACCTCCCTTGACCTTTACCCATGCCAACGCTGATGAAATGGTGGATGCGATCGACGACGCGATGAGCCAACTCGACTGAGAGTCTGAGAGTTTTTCGATTTTCAGAAGGTGGACGGCTGCCCTACGCCAGCCATGGCGGCGGGTTCGCGGCGCGAGTGAGGTAGCCACAGTGCGGCGGGTACGTTGGCTTTGAGCGTTGCAGGTCGCTCACCATGGCCTTGCGGCGCATTGATCCTGGCGCGCAGGGCCCTCAAGTCAGCGCTGCCGCACCTGCGCACGCACCTGTGCCCCAGCCGATGAGCTGCGGCGCCAGCGCCACCGTCCTCATCAGGTTGTGTGCCAGGGCATACCACCAGGCAATGCACTTGACCTTGGCCAGTCCGCGCACGGGCATGCGCAGCAGGCCGCGGTTGCGCGCCTGCGCGTTCACGCATTCGGCCGTGGCCGCCCGATCCTTGTAGATCTCGCGGGCCTCATCGGTGCTCATGCGCTGGCGCCACTGCGCCACGGCTGTGCTGTCGCCGGCCTTGGGTTGGAACTGGCTGCCCGGTGCGGGCGGCTGCTGCTCGTCGTCCTGGCCTTGGCTCTTTCCCTTGGGTGCCCTGGCTTGGGGCACCGGCGCATAGACCTCGGTCTTGTCGGCCACCGCGTCCAGTTGGCCGTGCGCTGGCAAGCCGCCGTCGACCAGCCATTGTTCGGCCGCCTTGCCCACGCGCTGGTGCACTTGTTGGACCATGGGCGCCAACTGGGCCATGTCGCTGCCGGCGGTGACGGTGTCCACGCCCACGATCACCTGGCTGGCGCAGTCGGTGGCCAGTTGCACGTTGTAGGCCGGGCGCCAGCCGCCGTCGGCCATCTTCATGTTGCTGGCATCGGCATCTGTCGTGCTGGCACGCGCCTTGTCGATCGGCTGGCCATTGCGCTGCTTGATTGCCTCCAACTCGGGCAGCCGCGCCAGTGCCGCGGCCAGTTGCTGCTCGCGCAGCTCGGCTGCCCGCAGCCTGGCCGCCTGTGCCCGTCGCTCGGCCTGCCCCGGGTTCTCGCGGGCTTGCTCCTTGAGCGAGTGCACCATCTCGGTGGCCTTGGCATGGTGCTCCTTGAGCGTGCCCTTGCGCCGAAACGAGGCCGCCCCGGCGCTGGCGCGTACCCGCATGCCGTCTTGCGCCACACGCACCAGCCGGATCACCCCGACGGCAGCCAGCGCGGCCACGTTGTGGCTGAGCAGGCGGTCCATCAGCGCCTCGTTGCCCACCCGAAAGTCATTGAGCGCGTGGTAGTTCACCGACACACCACCACAGATCCAGCGGTACGCGTCGTGGCTTTGGCTCAACCGGGCGACCTCGCGCCCGCTGCCGACGCCATCCAGCGTGGCGTACAGCCACAGCGAGAACAGGATGCGTGGATCAATGGCCCGGCGCCCAGGCGCCGAACCTCGGGCCCGGATGGCATCGAACAGCACGCTCAGATCCTGCTGCTCCACGTAGCGCCACACCAGTCGGGCCCGATGGTCTGCAGGCAGCAGCGAATCCAGGTCGGATGCGCGCAGCTCCACTTGCAAACGGTTGGGCTCCTGCACGCGTGCCGGGGCACTGGCTGGCGGTGCGCTACAAGGGTGCATTGGCGCGCCAGCACTCGCTGCTGGCACATCCATGCCTTCGAACATGGCCTGATCCTGGGGCATCGCGGAGCGCTGGCTTGACGTCATACCTTGCCCAAGCCAGTCTCGGGCCACTTCCCAACGGTCAGCGGGGAAAAACTCTCAAGCTCTGAGGCGCGGAACTTCAAGCCGGGCCTGCATCCCGGTGGTGGACGGACGCCGGTTTGATTCCGTCTTTGTCAATTGAATAGCTGTCGCATCCCGGACGATCATATGGCCTCTTGTGAAACAGATGCGGGTGCTGCTGATGCCACTCTTTCATGGCCTGCATAGGCGTCTTGCTGCCCAGCGCTGACTGCGGCAGTTGGTGGTTGTACAAGGCCACATAGCGCGCAAGGTCTGCTCCATGTCCTCGCGGCTGTCGAACCTGTGGGTCTTCAGGACATCCGCTATGCGACCATTGAACCTCTCGACCATGCCGTTGGTTCTCGGCGTCCTGGGCTTGGTCAGCCGATGCAAGAGTGGCATCAGCAGCACCCGCATCTGTTTCACAAGAGGCCATATGATCGTCCGGGATGCGACAACTACATAACGCGGGTCTTGCTTGGGCGAATTCTTGGAGTACAGGCCATTGCGCAAAATCCACGGCAGGTTGTCGCGGTGGACAATGCGCCAGATCAGCGCCTTTTCCGGGTTGAGATTGGAATAGCGGGCCGTGTTCATGCCGCCAGTCGCTCTCTAAATTCTTCACGCTTGCTCCACGCAATCGGCACGATGTCGTAGCTGCGCAAGGCATCCGGCACAGCATCGCCAATCTGCCGGTCACGGTCGTTCAGGATGGCGAATGCTTGCGAATCCGAAGGACGCACTTCTTTGGTGTCCAGCCACGCGAAAGCAGTGCTTTGGGCGGTATCCTTGTTCGGGTTGTTGATGACGCGAAGAATTCGCTCCGGCGCACGCTTGGACTTTGGCACCACGAAATCAAACTGGTGGTTGTAGTGGCTGCGCCCGACGAAGTTCACGCGCAAGGTGTAGCGCACGTCGGCATCGTCCAGCCACAGAGCCACATCCTCGAAGAAGAAGCTCTCGACGTTGGCGCGCGCCACGTAGAACAGGTCGTTGACCGCGAGAATGGCTTGCAACAAGCTGTGTTTGCGCAGTGGAAAATTCTCCTCGGTCGCCTTGGTCTCCAAGGCGCCGAAAGTAGTCTGTTGTACGCCGAAGCCGTTGAGCGCCGTCGCCAACAATGCTTTGCGGCGCGGCGTATCGATCTCGCACCCGGACTGGGCCAGATCGGCCAGCGTGTAGCCGTCGTCGGTCAGCACCCATTCGCCGTCCTGCCGCTTCAGGTAAATCTGGATGCAATCATTGTGTCGATCCAGATACGGCGTGGTGATTTCCACCCAGTCGTTGATCTCCCGCCAGTTGGTCTTGGCCTTAAGCCAGTCGTAATAGCGGCTGATCAGACCATCGGTCGTGCTCATGCGAACAGCCCTCGCACGATATTCGGATTCTCAACCACGCCGCAGTACCTCATGAAATCGTGCAGCACTTGCCACGCATCAGCCGGATTGCTCAGGATGCCATCGGGAACCGCAAACGCCCACTTGTCGCCGTAGCCTTCGCGGTACAGATGCAAGTGCGGTACGCCCACTTCGCTGCCATCCGGATTGCGATGAGGTGCGGCGAAATCAAGACGCGCCAGCACGACAACCTTCCGGGCACGGGTCTGATAGCCTGTGGTCAGCGCAATACGCTTGCGGTTGATGTCCAGTGAGAACTTCTCGCGCTCGTCACGCGATACCAACGGCACCTCGATACGCCCGCCGAAGCCGAGAAAGTGGAAAGTGTCCGCCGACGCAGGAACCTTCTCCATGCGCAGCAAGGTATCGGCATCGGATTGTGTGAGAGCGTCGTCGGCCATGAGCGGAACCCCTAAATCCATCCAGCCGAGAGCGCCTCGGCCTGCTGCAGCACGGTCTGCACCGCCGCATCCTGCAAATCCGGCGGATAACCGTATTTGCGCAGAATGCGCTTGACCAGCACCCGCATCCGGGCGCGCGCCGAATCGCGATGCGCCCAATCCACGGACACGTTCCCTTTCAGGCTGCCCAGCAATTCGTGGGCAATGACCTTGAGCTTGTCGTCGCCCATTGCCTGCACCGCACTTTCGTTTTCGGCCAGCGCGTCGTAGAAGGCGATTTCCTCATCGGACAGGCCCGCTTCTTCGCCACGCTGCCGCGCCGCGCGGATGTCCTTCGCCAACTGAATCAGTTCCTGCAACACTTCGGCGGTGGTGATGGCATTGGCGTGGTAGCGCGCCACGGCATCTTCCAGCCGCTCCGAGAACGCGCGTGTCTGCACGATGTTGGCCTTGCTGCGCGAGCGGATGCCGTCGTTGATGAGCTTGCGCAAGGCTTCCAGCGCAAGGTTCTTCTTCTGCATCTGCTGCACTTCGGCGAGGAACTCGTCGGACAGGATGGAGAGGTCCGGGCTTTGGATGCCCGCCGCCTTGAGGATGTCCACGATCTCGGTCGAAATCACTGCGCGGCTGACGATCTGCTGGATAGCGAAGTCGCGCTCCTGCGAGGTGACGCCCGAGCCTGTCGCCGACTTCACCAGCGCCGCACGGATGGCCTGGAAGAAGCCAATCTCCTCGCGGATGCCGCGCGCCTCGTCCGAAGCCGACGCCAGCGAGTACGCCTTCGACAAGGCCAGCACCGCATCCTGATAGCGGCGCTGGGCGTTCTTCTTGCCTTCATCCGTGGTTTCCGCAGCCGTCCATTGCTGCTGCTTGTCGAGTATCCACTCGATGGCACCAGCCATCATCGCCAGCCGCTGCTGCGGCGTGCCGTTCAAGGCGGTGGCGTAGTCGAAGCCGTGGTACATGTCGCGCACTACTTCGTACTTCTCCTGCATCACCGCCACGGCCTGCGCTTCGTCCACACCGGTGTTGGCTCGGTCACCCGCCGAATACTGCGCCAGCGCGGATTTCAGGCTTTGCGCGATGCCGATGTAGTCCACGATCAACCCAGCAGGCTTGTCGAGGAACACGCGGTTCACGCGCGCGATGGCCTGCATCAGCCCGTGACCCTGCATCGGTTTATCGACATACATCGTGTGCATGCACGGCGCGTCAAAGCCGGTCAGCCACATATCACGCACGATGACCAGTTTCAGCGGGTCTTTCGCGTCACGCGCACGCTTGGCCAGCAGATCGCGCCGCGCCTTGTTGCCGATGTGCTGCTGCCAAGCGGGTGGGTCGCTGGCCGCACCGGTCATCACGATTTTCACCGCGCCTGCGGCATCGTCCGTGCTGTGCCAGTCCGGGCGCAGCTTGATGATTTCATCGTATAGCGCTACGGCGATACGGCGGCTCATGCACACCACCATGGCCTTGCCGTCCAGCGCGGTCAGCCTGTCCTCGAAATGCGCCACCAAATCCTGCGCCACCAGCGCGAGGCGTTTGTCACTGCCGACCAGTTTTTCGACCGTTGCCCATTTCGCCTTCAGCTTTTCCTGCTCGGTGACGGCCTCGTCCTCGGTCAACGCCTCGACTTCGGCGTTGAGCTTGGGCTTTTCGTCCTCGTCGAGTTCGATGCGCGCCAGCCTCGATTCGTAGTAGATCGGCACGGTCGCGCCGTCTTCCACCGCGCGGCTGATGTCGTACACGTCGATGTAGTTGCCGAACACCGCCAGGGTGTTCACGTCCGTCGCCTCGATGGGCGTGCCCGTAAAGCCGATGAACGAGGCATTGGGCAGCGCATCGCGCAGGTATTTGGCGAAGCCGTAGCTCACCTCGCCAGTCTTGGCATCCACCTTCGCGCGGAAACCGTATTGCGAACGGTGTGCTTCGTCGGCGATGACGACCACATTGCGCCGCGTGGTCAGCGGCTCGGCTACCTCGCCAAACTTCTGCAAGGTAGTGAAGATCACGCCGCCGGAAGCGCGCGCCAGCAGTTGTTGCAAATGCTCGCGGCCTTCGGCCTGCACCGGTTTCTGCCGGATCAGGTCGCGGCACATCGAGAAGGTGGAGAACAACTGGTCGTCCAGATCGTTGCGGTCGGTCAGCACGACGAGCGTCGGGTTCTCCATCGCCGGGTGCTGCACCAGCCGCCCGGCGTAAAAGGCCATCAGCAGGCTTTTGCCGGAGCCTTGCGTGTGCCAGATCACGCCCGCGCGCCGGTCGCCACGGGCTTGCATCGCCACGCTGGGCAGGCCATACGAGGCCGGTTCCTCGCGCACGCCCTGCCATTGGCTTGATGCGCGAATGGTGGATTCGACGGCACGATTGACCGCGTGGAACTGGTGATAGCCCGCCACGATCTTCGTAAGACCCGAGCCGGTCTCGCCGAATACGGTGAAATACCGTAGCAGGTCGAGGAAGCGTTGCGGCGCGAACACGCCCTCGATCAGCGTTGCCAACTCCGGCGAACCCTTGGGCGCAATCGCGCTGCCATCCGTGGTGCGCCACGGCATGAAGCGTTCCAGATCGGCGGACAGCGACCCCACGCGCGCGGCAATGCCGTCCGAAGTGACCAGCAGCGCATTGGTGTGAAACAGCGCCGGAATCTGCTGCTTGTAAGTCTGCAACTGGTTGAACGCGCCCGCCAGATGCGCGCCCGCGCTGCCCGGCGCTTTGAGTTCGATGACCGCCAGCGGCAGGCCGTTGACGAACAGCACCACATCCGGCCTGCGGTTGACTTGGCCGTTGATGACCACGAACTGCTGCACGGCCAACCAGTCGTTGTTTTCCGGTGTATCGAAATCCAGCAACCGAACCTTGCCCGCCGTCAGTACACCATCGTCGCCGTAGTATTCAACGTCCACGCCCTCGGTCAGCAGGGTGTGGATGCGACGATTTTCTTCCAGCAGGGCGGGGAATTCCGATTGAGTCAGTTTGCGAATGGCATCTGCCCGCGCTTCCGGCGGCAAAGCGGGATTGAGCCGCAGCACAGCGGTTTCCAGCCGCTTATGCAGCACGACGACATCGTGGCTTTCGCGTTCCGGCGCGTTGCCGTCCGGACCAATGACATCGTCGGATGCGATGGAGTAGCCTAGTCTGCGCAACTGCGTCAGCAGGGCTTGCTCAATGTCGGCTTCGGCCAAAAACGCCATCAGGCTTCTCCTTGCTCTTCGTCTCGCTCCGCTGCCGGAACAGGCGCGCCACGCGCGGCGTTCAGGGCTTCGATGTAGGCGTCCCGGTCAAGTTGGTAGAGCAAACGGCTGACGGGGACGTTGAGAGAAAGGTAATCGCTGCCGGGCAGTAGAACCCGAAGCTCGGGGTTGCCATCGTCGTCCGTCACCAATTCCAAGCCGACATTGGCATCAATCAGTTGATTGAACGCCTCGAACCGTTCCCACGGCTCACGCGAAGTGATCGGATCGCGCTGCGCCTCCAGATAGGCTTGATGCAGAAATGTCACCAGCGCATCCGCCGACAAAACTGCCGAGCGCCGATGATGGACGGACAGCTTGGCGAGGAATCCGTCCCGTCCGTGGCTGACCGGGCCGGATTCGTTCCGCAGGTCGCCCAGAGCCGTTGTCAGCTTGTGGTGCTGCGACACCAGCTTGAGGAATTTGGTGTTCTGGTTTTCGCCCAGTTTGAGCACGCGCACCGCCGCACTGACCCATGCGCTAAAACTCGGCGTCGCTTCCGTCAGCCTGACGGGCTGGGCGGGCGAATCCAGTTCATCCACGATGATGCGGCAGAACACTTCGACGATGGACTTCGCACAGTCGATGCACGCATCGTTGTCCTGCTCCAAGGTGCGCTCCAGCGCCTCGAAGGTCTGCTGCAACATCGGCGCGTCGCGCCAATGCACGCAGGCTTCGCGGATGCCGGGGCACCAGTCCAGGCTCATTGCGCCACCCGAAGTTGGCCGGAGATAAGGCGCGGCAGAAGCGCGTCGCGCAGGGCGGCGAGGATGGCAGCTTGCTGTCCGTTGATGCGGATGCGTTCGAGCAGCGGGTTCGCAATTTCGGCAAACCCGGCGATAACTTCATCGGGCGGCAGGCAAGTCGTGACCTGCTTGAAGCTGTCACGTGTGATGGTGTCGAACACCGCACCGTGGGCGATGCGTTGCAGATGCTCGACGAAGCGCAGCGTTGAGAAATAGACGAAGGCTTCGCCGCTTTGCTGCCTGGGACGCAGCGCGTAGCACGACTGATTCATCGCCATCGGCACGCCGGTCATCGCCACCTTTCCCACTGTGCCACGTGCCGAAATGATGGTGGTCATTTCCGGCAGCAGCTTGGCCGAGCAGTTTTGCAAGCCGAGCGCGGTGATTTTCTTTTCGGTATCCAGCACGAACACTTGGCCACTGCCGGGTGCGTCCACAACGGAAAACCACGGCACATCGCCGCTCCAGTAGTCAGCGATGGAGGTTTTCGGTGTGCCGCCACCGAGGATTTCGATGGCCTCGTCAAAGGAGCCAATCCGCCACCCCTTCGGAATCAAGCCCAGTTCCGATTCCCGCATATCCGTGGCGGAAACGCCGTCAAAGTCCACGAACCAAGACTTGAATAGCGCGGCAGCGATGGCTTCCAGCGTGGCGTTGGTCTGGCGTAGATTGTCGATGCGGTCGTCGAGTGAGCCGAGTGTTTCGGCAATGGCGCGTTGTTCTTCGAGCGGCGGGAGCTTGAACGAAAAGCTCTCGATTCGTGACGGCGATGTGTGCTTGACCGTTGTGCCTGATGCAGAACCGACAACCCATGCGCGGTATTCGTGTGTTCGCATCAGGTAGTGCAGCCAATCTTTGCAAGCGCGCTGCTTGTCCGTGACTTGCAGCAAGCCGATTCGCTGGTTGTGCCAGTAAGTCACGCCGGGTACGCTTGGAACCTTTGCCGCATAACCAAGCGTGTCGGATGCCTTGCTCAAGTCCGTCATCGTGACGACAACTTCACCTTCCGTCAGCGCATAGTCATCAGGTAGCGGCCCGGCGTAATACTTAGGCTTGCCAATCTGGAAGCCGCCGCCGATCGCAAAGTTTCCGGGCGTGACCAAGACATTCGGCGTCACTTCATCCGTGAAAAACTCGCCCTTGAAAGCGAAGCCGTGCTTTATCTTGGCAACATCGCCAATCGTCGCAGTCGCCCACTCAGACGCCATAACCAAGCGCCCCCAGTTTCTCGCAGATGACGGCATCCAGTTCCGCGCCGCGCTTCGTCTTTTCAAACAACTGCGTGGTCAGCCGCTGCATCTTGTCTGCGAATGCCTCGCCGTCATCTTCTTGCGCTTCCGCGCCGACGTAGCGTCCCGGCGTGAGAACGTGATCGTGCTTACGGATCGCGTCGAGCGTGGCAGATTTGCAGAAGCCCGGAATATCCGAATATTCGCCCGCGTCGGCTTCGCCGCGCCATGCGTGGTAGGTGGCGGCGATCCTGCCAATTTCCTCGTTGGTCAGTTCGCGCCGCGTGCGATCCACCAGCACGCCCATCTTGCGCGCGTCGATGAACAGCACTTCACCGCGCCGGTCGCGCAGCTTGGTTTTCTTCACCAGCCCATTGCTGCGGTCTTTCGACAGAATCCACAGGCAGGCCGGAATCTGCGTGGAATAGAACAACTGGCCAGGCAGCGCGACCATGCAGTCCACGACGTTCGCCTCGATCATCGCCTTGCGGATGTCGCCTTCGCCGCTCTGCTGCGAACTCATCGAACCGTTTGCCAACACCACGCCCGCAAAGCCGTGCGGGCTGAGGTGGTGAAAAATGTGCTGCAACCACGCATAGTTGGCATTGCCTGCGGGCGGTGCGCCGAAAGCCCAGCGCACGTCCTCGCGCAGGCGTCCCCCGCCCCAGTCGGAAATGTTGAACGGCGGGTTGGCGAGGATGAAATCGGCCTTGAGGTCGCGCAGTTCGTCCTTGTGGAAACTGCCTTCGTTGTTCCACTTGATGTCGCTGTCAATGCCGCGCACGGCCAAGTTCATCTTCGCCAGGCGCCACGTCGTGTAGTTGCTTTCCTGCCCGTAGATGGCGATGTCGCCGATGCGCCCGCCGTGTTCGGCGACGAATTTCTCGCTTTGCACGAACATGCCGCCGCTGCCGCAGCAGGGGTCATAGACGCGCCCGGTGTAGGGTTCCAGCATTTCCACCAGCGTGCGCACCACGGAGCGCGGCGTGTAGAACTCGCCGCCGCGCTTGCCTTCCGCGCCGGCGAACTGGCCGAGGAAGTATTCATAGACGCGGCCCAGCACGTCCTTGGACTTGTCGTTGCCTTCGTTCAGCGCGATGCCGGAAATCAGGTCGATCAACTCGCCCAGCATCACCTTGTTGAGTGCCGGGCGGGCGTAGTCCTTGGGTAGCACGCCTTTCAGGGATTCGTTGTCCCTCTCGATGGCGCGCATCGCATCGTCGATCAGTGTGCCGATGCTGCTCTGCTTGGCATTGGCTTGCAGATGCGACCAGCGTGCTTCCCTGGGTACCCAGAAGATGTTGTCGGCGAGGTATTCGTCCTTGTCCTCGGCGGCAGCGGCGTCTTCGGCCAGCAGTTGCGCGTGGCGCGCCTCGAAAGCATCGGAGATGTACTTCAGGAAGATCAGGCCCAGCGCGACGTGCTTGTAGTCGCTGGGTTCCATGTTGCCGCGCAGTTTGTCGGCGGTCTTGAACAGTTCCGCTTCGAAGCCCAGGTTGCCGCCGTTGTTGTCGTTCTGTGCCATCGTGTTTTGTCCTATTCGCGTGCCGGGTCGTTCAGCACTACCAGAAATTCGGTTGCCAACGCCACCGGCTCCACGCCGTACCCGTCGCGCTTGAGCTTGACCAGACCATAGCCTTCCATCATCCGCAGTGAGCGCGACAGGTTGGGCACGCGCCGCCCAGTCAGCTCGGCCAGCGCCGTCAGCGACTTGGGCCGCCGGTCGCGGATCAAGCGCAGCAGTGCCCGGTTGTTCTCGGACAGCACCGCCGCCAGCGTGGGCATCGAGGGAAACCAGACGGACGGCTGCCCATGCCCAGCGGCAGGACGGCTCCGATCTTCGGGACGGCGGATGCCGACAATGCAACGCTTCATCTTCGATGGACTGGCGAAAGAAGGATGACTATCAGTTTATCAGGCTGGCATACAGGAAGGGGCCGTCTGGAGCATCAGTTTCTGCTTGGCTTCCTCGCCGAACAGCGTGTTCATCGTGCTCCCAATCACCCATCCTTGAAGGAGCACGCCATGAGCAGCATTTCCCTGACCCCGGCCCAGCACGCCATCCTCGCCCACGCCATCGGCCACACCGAAGGCCGGGTCGAATGGTTCCCCGAGCACATCAAGGGCTGCGCACGCCAGAAGGTGCTAGATGACCTCGCCAAACGCGAACTCATCCGGCAGGTGCGCAAGCGCAGTGGTTGGTCGCCGCCGGAGGCTACGACGCCCTCGGCGTCCCACGCCCCGGCGTCAGCAAGACGCGCATCGGCAAGTTCGAGGCCAAACTCGACCAGATCATCGCCAACGCCGAAGGCGCGCCGCCCGCGCCGAATGACGCGAAACTGAAGGCCGCCGTCACCGCCGCCGAAGCAACGTGGGCCAAGCCGCGCTCGCGGGCGGATAGCAAGCAAGCCGATCCAGCGCCCCGAAGGCGCGACCGTCCGGCAAATTCTCGAGGCCACCGGCTGGCAGGCGCATACGGTGCGCGATGCGCTTACCTTTATGAAAAGTGTCAGATATGAAATGGTGGATGCGATCGACGACGCGATGAGCCAACTCGACTGAGGCGCCGGGCTTCAAGCCTCGGTCTCGCCCCGGGCCTCGGCCTGCATTTCGCTGGTGCGCTTGTCCACCGCTTCGCGCAAGGCTTTGCCGGGTTTGAAGTGCGGCACACGCTTTTGCGGAATCGCGACCGCTTCGCCGCTGCGGGGGTTGCGGCCCATGCGGGGCGGGTGGTGACTGACCGAGAAGCTGCCAAAGCCCCGGATCTCGATGCGGTGCCCCCGCACCAGGGCCTGGCCCACGGCGTCGAGAATGGCCTTGACGGCGGATTCGGCATCATGGCGCGTCAGATGCGTCAAGCGCGCAGCCAGTTCTTCGACGAGGTCCGAGCGGGTCATGGAATCTTGGGGCATGGCTCTTTGTGAAAGAAGCGCGGGCGCACGAGGCGCCCGCCGGATGCGCGCCTGGCGGCTTACTTGTCCTGGTTGTTGTCCAGCTTGGCACGCAGCAAGGCGCCCAGACTGGTCGTGCCGGCGCTTTCGCGGCTCGATTGTTGCGACAGGTTCTGCATTGCCTCTTGCTGGTCCACCATGTCCTTTTGCTTGATCGACAACTGGATGTTGCGCGTCTTGCGGTCGATGTTGACCACCACGGCCGTGACTTCGTCGCCTTCCTTGAGCACGTTGCGGGCGTCTTCCACGCGGTCGCGGGAGATTTCCGATGCGCGCAGGTAGCCGATGATGTCCTGGCCGATCTCGATTTCTGCGCCACGGGCATCCACGGTCTTGACTTTGCCGGTCACCGTCTGGCCCTTGTCGTTGACGGTCACGAAGGTCGTGAAGGGGTCGCCGTCGAGTTGCTTGATGCCCAGCGAGATGCGCTCACGGTCTACATCCACGGCCAGCACGATGGCCTGCACTTCCTGGCCCTTCTTGTAGTTGCGGACTGCGGCTTCACCGGGTTCGCTCCACGACAGGTCGGACAGGTGCACCAGGCCGTCGATGCCGGCGGCCAGGCCCACGAACACGCCAAAGTCGGTGATCGATTTGACGGGGCCCTTGACGCGGTCGCCGCGCTTGGTGTTTTGGGCGAATTCCTGCCATGGGTTGGCCTTGCACTGCTTCATGCCCAGGCTGATGCGGCGCTTGTCTTCGTCGATTTCCAGGACCATGACTTCGGCTTCGTCGCCCAGCGTCACCAGTTTGGCCGGAGCGATGTTCTTGTTGGTCCAGTCCATTTCGGAGACATGCACCAAGCCTTCGATGCCGGGTTCGAGCTCGACGAAGGCGCCGTAGTCGGCAATGTTCGTGACCTTGCCGAACAGGCGCGTGCCTTGGGGGTAGCGGCGGCTCACGCCCAGCCAGGGGTCGTCGCCCATTTGCTTGAGGCCCAGCGAGACGCGGTTCTTTTCGGTGTCGAACTTGAGGATTTTGGCCGTGATGTCCTGACCGGCCGTCACCACTTCGGAGGGGTGACGCACGCGGCGCCAGGCCATGTCGGTGATGTGCAGCAGACCGTCGATGCCGCCCAAGTCGACGAACGCGCCGTATTCGGTGATGTTCTTGACCACGCCCTGGACGATGGAGCCTTCCTTGAGGGTTTCCATCAGCTTGGCGCGCTCTTCGCCCATCGAGGCTTCGACCACCGCGCGGCGGCTGAGCACCACGTTGTTGCGCTTGCGGTCGAGCTTGATGACCTTGAATTCCATGGTCTTGTTTTCATACGGCGTCAGATCCTTGATCGGACGGGTATCGATCAGCGAGCCGGGCAGGAAGGCGCGGATGCCGTTGACCAGCACGGTCAGGCCGCCCTTGACCTTGCCACTGGTCGTGCCAGTGACGAATTCGCCCGATTCCAGTGCCTTTTCCAGGCTCATCCAGGAGGCCAGGCGCTTGGCGGTGTCGCGCGACAGGATGGTGTCGCCGTAGCCGTTTTCGATCGAGCCAATGGCCACCGACACGAAGTCGCCCACTTGGACTTCGACCTCGCCCTTGTCGTTCTTGAACTCGTCCAGCGGCACGTAGGCTTCGGACTTGAGGCCGGCGTTGACCACGACGAAGTTGTGTTCCACGCGCATGACTTCGGCGGTGATGACTTCGCCCGGACGCATTTCCGTGCGTTGCAGGGATTCTTCAAACAGGGCGGCAAAAGATTCGGACATGTGTTTCCTTGCCACAAACAGGATTCCAGCCACACCATTGCGACTGTTTTTATAGCTGCTTGCGGTGGTTTTTTTGCGGATCGACCGCAGGTCGGGTGAATGATCCACACAGCGCTATGCGCGACTGCGTGGGACTGTTGCGCGGGGCCTTGCGGCCCCGCATGGTTTCAGCCCGGCGCGGTCACGGCGCCGGGCTGTCGCCCTGGCGCAGAAACGGCACCAAACTGCTTCTCTTGCCACCAAGCCAACACCAAGGCGACGGTTTGATCCATCGTCTGGCAGGAGTTGTCCAGCAGCAGAGCGTCCTGCGCGGGCTTGAGCGGCGCGACGCTGCGCGTGCCATCGCGCGCATCGCGCTCTTGCAAGTCTGCGCAAAGATCCGCGATGTTAGCTGAAAAACCCTTTGAAATCAACTGCTTATAACGGCGCTCCGCACGGCAGGCGAGGCTTGCCGTCAGGTAGACCTTCAGCGCTGCGGCCGGGAAGATCACCGTGCCCATGTCGCGGCCATCGGCCACCAGCCCGGGCAGGCGCCGAAAGCTGTGTTGCAGCGCGACCAGGGCCGCGCGCACGGCGGGCAGGGCCGATACGCGGGAGGCGTTCATGCCGACCTCTTCGCTGCGGATGGCCTCGGTCAAGTCATCGCTGCCCAGCAACACCCGGTCGCTTTCGAAGCGCACGGGCAGCGTTCGGGCCAGCGCGGCGATGCGCTCTTCGTGCCCGGCGTCGATCCGCAGACCCGACCGCAGCGCGACCAGCGCGGTGATGCGGTAGAGCGCGCCCGAGTCCAGGAAGCGGTAGCCCAGTTGCCGGGCCAGCGCGGCGGCCAGCGTTCCTTTGCCCGAGGCCGTGGGGCCGTCGATGCAGATCACCGGAATGCGCTCGGCCGCCAGTTGCGCGACCGAGAACAGGGCCTCGAAGTAGTCCGGGAAGGTCTTGGCCACGCATTTCGGATCCTGAATGCGGATCGGCAAGCCGGCGGGGTTGAAGGCCGCCAGTGCGAAGCACATGGCCACGCGGTGGTCGTCATGGGTGTCGATGCTGGCGGCTTTCCAGTCCTCGGTCCGTGGCGGTGGGGTGATGCGGATGAAGTCTGCGCCTTCCTCGACGCTGGCGCCGAGTTGGCGCAGCCCGGCGGCCATGGCGGCGATGCGGTCGGTCTCCTTCACGCGCCAACTGGCGATGTTGCGCAAGCGGCTGCTGCCCTGGGCGTACAGCGCCATCACGGCCAGGGTCATCGCGGCGTCCGGGATGTGGTTGCAGTCGATGTCGATGGCCTTGAGCGGCCATCCCTGTCCGGGCGCTCCGCGCTGGACATGCAGCCAATGGGGGCCGCCGGTCACCACGGCGCCCATCGCCCGGGCGGCTTCGACGAAGCGGATGTCGCCCTGTATCGAATCCAGGCCCAGACCGGCAATCCTGATGCCCTGGGCGCCGTTCGGGCCACCGGCGCCAGAGGCAATGGCGCCCAGCGCGATGAAATAGCTGGCCGATGAGGCGTCTGCCTCGACATGGATGCTGCCCGGCGACTGGTAGCGGCTGCCTGCGGCAATCGTGAACCGCTGCCAGCCCTGGCGCTCGACCACGATGCCGAAGCGGGCCAGCAGTTCCAGGGTGATTGCGATATAGGGCTTGGAGATCAACTCGCCCAAGACTTCGATCACGATGCTTTGTCTGCCGGCCGCCAGCGGCAACGCCATCAGCAAGGCGGTCAAAAACTGGCTGGAGACATCGCCACGAACGCGGATCGGTTCGGCCAACGCCAGGGGCGGGACGCCCGGGACCAGGGCCGGAACATCCGGGGCCGGGGCACATGCGGCATGTGCGATGCGCAGCGGCGGGTAGCCGTCGTTGCCGAGGTAGTCGATCCGGCAACCGAGTTGGCGCAGCGCATCGACCAGATCACCGATCGGGCGCTGGTGCATGCGCGCCACGCCCGAGAGCTCGAACTCGCCGCCGAGCAGAGCCAGCGCTGCCGTCAGCGGGCGCATCGCGGTGCCGGCATTGCCCAGAAAGAGTTTGGCCGGTGCGCGCGGGGCGCGGCCGCCCAGGCCCGTGATGTGCACGCTGCTGCCCGCTTCATCGACGGCGCAGCCGATCTGGCGCAATGCGTCGAGCATCACGCGGGTGTCGTCGGACGCCAGCAGTTGATGCACGGTGGTGGTGCCGTTGCTGAGCGCGGCCAGCAGCAGCACCCGGTTGGAAATGCTCTTGGAGCCGGGCAACCGGACCTCGCCGGCTGCCGCATCCAATGCGGGAAGGTCAATGAAGGCGGTGCTGTACATGGCGCGGTGGTCTGCGGGCTACGGGGGGCTACGGGTCTACGGGGGAGGAGCGCAGCTTGGCCGTTTTCTGTGCGCCCATGCGCCAGTGGGCGCGGGCTTCGCTGGCCAGGGTCAGCAGGTCTTCCAGAGACTGGGCATGGCCTTTTTCCATGGCCTGCTCGATATCGTGCAGCGCCTGCCGGAACCGTCTCGACTGGACGATCAGTTCATGCCGGTTGGACAGCAATATGTCGCGCCACATCTTGGGGTCGCTGGCCGCGATGCGGGTGAAGTCGCGAAAGCCGGGGCCGGCGAGCGACAGGAAATCGTCGCCATGGTCTTGCCCGATGATGCTGTTCATCATGGCAAAAGCCAGCACATGGGGCAGGTGGCTGACAGCGGCGAAGGCGCCATCATGCGCCTGCGGCGACAGTCGGGTCACACGGCAGCCGAGCGCCTGCCAGAGGTGGGTGGCGCGTTCCACTTGGTCAGTGTGGGTGAGTTCGGTCGGGGTCAATATGATCTGGCGTCCGTTGTAGAGATCGGCATCGGCATGCTCGACGCCCGAGACCTCGCTGCCCGCGATCGGATGCGCCGGCACGAACGAGCCGACCTGGTCGCGCAGCGCGCGTTGCGCAGACTGCACCACGTCGGCCTTGGTCGAGCCGACATCCATGATCAGCATCTGCGGCGTGACCAGATGCTTGATGGCTTTGAGCGTGGCCTCGGTAGCGGCCACCGGCACGGCCACCAGCACGATGTCGGCGCCCGAGACCGCCATCAAGGCCGACGGCGCCTCGACATCGATGACCCCCAGCCGGCGGGCGCGGTCGGTGGTCGAGGGCGACTTGCTGTAGCCCACCACGCGCTTGACCAGGCCGGTCTTTTTCATGGCCAGCGCGAACGAGCCGCCCATGAGCCCGCAGCCTATCAGTCCCAATTGTTCGAACATGGCGACGGCTCCTCAGGTGGACACCGGGTAGGCACCCAGAACCTTGTAGAACGCGCACAGGCTGCGCAGTTCTTCCAGCGCCCGCGCCACAGGGGGCTGTGCGGGATGGCCGTCGAGGTCGATGTAGAAGTAATACTCCCACTGGCCGGTGCGGGCCGGGCGGGATTCGAAGCGCGTCATCGACACGCCATGGGTCTTGAGCGGCACCAGCAGATCATGCACCGCGCCGGGCCGGTTCGGCACCGACACCACCAGGCTGGTGCAATCCTTGCCCGAGGGCGGCGGCGTCGGCAGCGTGTGCGGCAGGCAGATGATGGCAAAGCGCGTGCGGTTGTAGGCATCGTCCTGAATCGCGTGGGCCACGATGTGCAGGCCAAATTGCGTCGCCGCCCGCTCGCTCGACAAGGCGGCCCAGGCCGGGTCGGTGGTGGCCAGGCGGGCACCTTCGGCATTGCTCGATACCGGGCGGCGCTCGGCATGCGGCAGGTGCCTGGACAGCCAGGCCTGGCATTGCGCCAGCGCCTGCGGGTGGGCCAGCACGGCATGGATGCCATCGAGCGAATGGCTGGTGCGCAGCAGGTTGTGGCGCACCAGCAGGCTGACTTCGCCCACCACATGCGTGGGGGTGTGCAGGAACAGATCGAGCGAGCGTGTGACCACGCCTTCGGTGGAGTTCTCCACCCCCACCACGCCGTATTGGGCGCTGCCGGCGGCCGTGGCGTGGAAGACTTCATCGAAGTTGGCGCAGTACATCAGGTCGGCGGCGCCGCCAAAAAAACCGATCGCCGCCTGCTCGCAGAAGGTGCCTTGCGGCCCCAGCACGGCCACGCGCTGCGGCGATTCCAGCGCCAGGCAGGCCGACATGATTTCGCGCCAGATGGCGGCCACATGCGGGCTTTTGAGCGGACCGGGGTTGGTGGTCTGTATTTTTTCTATCACCTGCGCCACACGGTCGGGGCGAAAAAAGGGCGTGCCTTCGCGCTTTTTGACCTCGCCCACCCGCTCGGCCACCAAGGCCCTTTGGTTCAGCAGCGCGAGCAGTTGCTGGTCGATATGGTCGATCTGCACGCGCAGGCTGGACAGGTCGGGTGAGGCTTGCGGATGGTTCATGGATGGTGGCGGCAATGGAGGCTGTGCGTGGCAAGGGAGGCTGCGCGGGCGCTTGCAACCACTGGCAACGAGCTCTCAGGCCCGCTTTTGCTCAAATTCTCGCATGTAGTCCACCAGCGCCTGCACGCCAGCCAGCGGCATGGCGTTGTAGATGCTCGCGCGCATGCCTCCCACCGACTTGTGGCCCTTGAGCTGCAACAGACCCCGTTCGCGGGCCCCGGCCAGAAAATCGTCGTTGCGACTCTCGTCGCGCAGGAAGAACGGCACATTCATCCGCGAGCGGCAGTGGGGCACCACTTTGTTCAGGTACAGCCCGGAGTTGTCGATCGCGTCGTAGAGCAGTTGGGCTTTGGCGATATGGCGTTGCTCCATCGCGGCGATGCCGCTGAACGGCCCTTCCCGCTGGCGCCCCAGCCACTCGAAGGTCAGACCCGCGATGTAGATCCCCCAGGTCGGGGGGGTGTTGTACATCGACTGATGCTCGGCCACCGTCCGGTAGTCGAAGGCGCTGGGACAGGCCGGCAGGGCGTGGCCGAGCAGGTCTTCGCGCACGACCACCAGCGTCAGGCCCGCAGGGCCCAGGTTCTTTTGCGCGCCGCCAAAGGCCAGGCCAACGCGCGACCAGTCGACAGGGCGCGAGGCGACATGCGAGGAGAAGTCGATCACCAACGGGGCATCGCTGCCCAGCGCCTGCAGATCCGGCAATTGCTGGAACTCGACGCCGTTGATGGTCTCGTTGCTGCAAAGATGCAGGTAGCTCGCCCCCCGGCTCAGGGTCCAGGTCGCGGGGTCGGGCAGGCTGGTAAAGCCGGTGTCTTCACTGGAGGCCACGACGTTGACTTGCGCTGCGTATTTGCGCGCCTCTTGCTGCGACTTCTGGCTCCAACTGCCCGTGACCACGAAATCGACCGTCCCGGCACGCGACAGGTTCAGCGGCACGATGGCGTTTTCCGCCAGACCACCGCCCTGCATGAACAAGATCTTGAACTGCGCCGGCACCGCCAGCAACTCGCGCAGCTTGGCCTGCGCCTGCTCGCAGATCGAGCGGAACTCCTTGCCGCGGTGGCTCATCTCCATCACGCCCATGCCACAGCCATGCCAGTCGAGCATCTCGGCAGCAGCTTGCTCCAGAACTTCGGCGGGAATCGCAGCCGGGCCGGCAGAAAAGTTGTAAGGGCGTTTCATGGATGGTGCATAAAAGGCGGCGGGCGCTTGTTTCATGAGCTCGTTGCGCTTCACATTTGATAGCGTATACGGCGCGAAGATGGCATCGATGGCATCCCGGAGGGTCAGGCATCGGGCGCGCCGTCGTCCGCGCTGCCTTCGGCATTGGCGGGTGCATCGATGGGTGCATCGGCCACGTTGGCATCGTTTTCGACGATGCGCTGCAGGCCGCTGAGCTTGGCGCCTTCGTCCAGTGCGATCAGCGTCACCCCCTGCGTGGCGCGGCCGAGTTCGCGGATTTCCGAGACCCGGGTGCGCACCAGAACCCCCTTGTCGGTGATCAGCATGATCTCGTCATCGGCGTGCACCAGGGTGGCGGCCACCACCTTGCCGTTGCGCCCGCTTTGCTGGATCGCAATCATGCCCTTGGTGCCGCGACCATGGCGGGTGTATTCGACGATGCCGGTACGCTTGCCATAGCCGTTTTCGGTGGCGGTCAGCACGCTCTGCGTTTCGTCTTCGGCCACCAGCATCGCGATCACGCTCTGCCCTTCTTCCAGCAGCATGCCGCGCACGCCGCGCGCCTGACGGCTCAGCGGACGCACATCGTTCTCATCGAAGCGCACGGCCTTGCCGCCATCGCTGAACAGCATCACATCATGCTGGCCGTCGGTCAGCGCGGCGCCGATCAGGTAATCGCCATCATCGAGATGGCCGGCAATGATGCCGCCCTTGCGCGGGTTGCTGAATTCGTCGAGCGCCGTCTTCTTGACCGTGCCCATGCTGGTGGCCATGAACACATAGCGGTCTGCCGGAAAGCTGCGCATGGCGCCCGTCAGGGGCAGCACCACGTTGATCTTCTCGCCGTCCTGTAGCGGAAACATGTTCACGATCGGGCGGCCGCGCGAGCCGCGCGAGCCTGCCGGCACCTCCCAGACCTTGAGCCAGTACAGGCGGCCACGGTTGGAAAAGCACAGGATGTAGTCGTGCGTATTGGCGATGAAGAGTTGGTCGATCCAATCGTCTTCCTTGGTGGCCGTGGCCTGCTTGCCGCGCCCGCCGCGCTTTTGGGCGCGGTATTCGCCCAGCGGCTGGCTCTTGATGTAGCCCGTGTGGCTGAGCGTGACCACCATGTCGGTAGGCGTGATCAGGTCCTCGGTGCACAGGTCTTGCGCACTGTGCTCGATGATGCTGCGGCGCGCGCTCAGCTTGTGCTGGCCGAACTCCTGCCTGATCGCGGCCAGTTCCTGGCCAATGATGATGGACACGCGCTCGGGCTTGGCCAGAATGTCCAGCAGATCGTCGACGACATCCATCGCGTCCTTGTACTCGGCCACGATCTTGTCTTGCTCCAGGCCGGTCAGACGCTGCAGGCGCATCTGCAGGATTTCCTGGGCCTGCGTGTCCGACAGGCGGTAGCGGCCGTCCCGACCCATGCCCAACTCCTGGTCCAGGCCCTCGGGGCGGTAGTCGTCGGCATTGACCTGCGCGCCATCGGCACGGGTGCGGGTGAGCATCTCGCGCACCAGTTGGCTGTCCCAGGACTGCGCCATCAGTCCGGCCTTGGCCACCGGCGGGGTGGGGGCGTTGCGGATGATGGCAATGAAGTCGTCGATGTTGGCCAGCGCCACGGCCAAGCCTTCGAGCACATGGCCCCGCTCGCGCGCCTTGCGCAGCTCGAACACCGTGCGGCGCGTCACCACTTCGCGGCGGTGCTGCAAAAAGACACTGACCAGATCCTTGAGATTGCACAGGCGGGGCTGACCATCGATCAGCGCCACCATATTCATGCCGAAGGTGTCCTGCAACTGCGTCTGCTTGTACAGATTGTTCAGCACCACCTCGGGGACTTCGCCACGCTTGAGCTCGATCACCAGACGCATGCCCGACTTGTCGGACTCGTCCTGGATATGGCTGATGCCGTCGAGTTTTTTCTCATGCACCAGTTCCGCCATGCGCTCTTGCAGCGTCTTCTTGTTGACCTGGTAGGGCAACTCGTCGACGATGATCGCCTGGCGCTGGCCGCGGTCGATGTCCTCGAAATGGCACTTGGCACGCATCACCACCTTGCCGCGGCCGGTACGGTAGCCATCCTTGACGCCATTGATGCCGTAGATGATGCCGGCCGTGGGGAAATCGGGCGCCGGGATGATCTCCATCAACTCGTCGATCGACGCATCCGGGTGGTGCAGCAGGTGCAGACAGGCGTCCACCACCTCATTGAGGTTATGCGGCGGGATGTTGGTGGCCATGCCCACGGCGATACCCGCCGAGCCATTGACCAGCAAATTGGGCAGTTTGCTGGGCAGGACCAGCGGCTCTTTTTCGTTACCGTCGTAGTTCGGGCCGAAATCGACGGTCTCCTTGTCGATGTCGGCCAACATCTCGTGGGCAATCTTGGCCAAACGGATTTCGGTGTAACGCATGGCCGCAGCGTTGTCGCCGTCGACGGAGCCGAAATTGCCCTGGCCATCGATCAGCATGTGGCGCAGGGAAAAACTCTGCGCCATGCGCACGATGGTGTCGTAGATCGCAGTATCGCCGTGAGGATGGTACTTACCCATCACGTCACCGACGGCGCGGGCCGATTTTCTGTACGGGCGGTTCCAATCGTTGTGCAACTCATGCATCGAAAAAAGCACCCGGCGATGCACCGGCTTCAAACCATCGCGCGCATCGGGCAAGGCCCGGCCCACAATCACGCTCATCGCGTAATCGAGGTAACTGCGCCGCATCTCCTCTTCGAGGCTGATCGGCAGGGTTTCTTTGGCAAACTGGGTCATGGGCACGTCATCGGGACGGTGGGGGCGGCAAAAGAGAGCCATTCTAGGGGCAAGACCATGTAGCGGCCATGCAACAAATGGAAGCAATCCAGGTTTCGTCCTCCCTGCCCTGCGCCGGCGTCACAACTGTGCTCTGCGGCCTTATGGCACAATCGCTCAAACGCTTGGAGTGGTGGTCACCCCGGGCGACTTTATTCGCAGCACAGGCTGCGGCTTTTATCCCCCAAGAGGAGAACCATGAAGAAGCTGAACAAAGTGGCAATGTTGTTTGCCTCCGCTACGCTTGCCGCCGCCGCTGGCGCCCAATCCGCCGACAACTGGAGAGACGCTTCCGGCCAACTGGCTTGGAAGAACGGCAGCAACGAACACTGCTGGCGCAACGCCAACTGGACACCTGCAACCGCCTCTGCCGGCTGCGACAGTGCGATCGCCACCACTGCCGCTGCTGCTGCTGCCGCAGCGACCCCCGCTACGACTGCTGCGGCAGCGGCGGCTGCAGCCGCGCAAAAAGCCGCGCCGGCGTCTGCGGCTTCTTCCTCCTCGTCTCCTGCTGCTGCCGGCCAAACCCCCGCGACAGCTTCCGCCTCGACCCCTGCCCCTGCTGTGGCGACCAAGGTCACCTACGCCACCGACGCATTCTTCGACTTCGACAAATCAGTGATCAAGCCGGAAGGCAAGGCCAAGCTCGACGACTTGGTTTCCAAAGTCAAGGACATCAACCTGGAAGTGATCATTGCGGTCGGCCATACCGACTCCGTGGGCACTGACGCCTACAACCAGAGGCTGTCGGTACGCCGGGCCGAAGCCGTGAAGGCTTACCTGGTGTCCAAAGGCATCGAAAAGAACCGCGTGTACACCGAAGGCAAGGGTGAAAAGCAACCCGTGGCCGACAACAAGACGTCCGAAGGCCGTGCGAAAAACCGCCGCGTGGAAATCGAAGTCGTCGGCACCCGCGCCTCCAAGTAATCCCCTCAACGATCCTTGAATGGCTAAAAAGCCCTGGCGACGGGGCTTTTTTTATGGACAATCACCGGCATGAGTGAACCCGTCAATGCAGACCCGGCCGAGTTGGCCAAATTCTCGGAACTTGCCCATCGCTGGTGGGACCCGGACGGCGAATTTCGTCCACTGCACCAAATCAACCCCCTGCGGCTCGACTGGATCGATGGCTTGTGCGAACTGTCCGGCAAGCGGGTGCTCGATGTAGGCTGCGGTGGCGGGATATTGACAGACGCGATGGCCCGCAAGGGAGCGGATGTGCTGGGCATCGACTTGGCATCCAAGTCCTTGTGTGTGGCGCAACTACACGCACTGGATGCCGGGACAAAAAATGTCCAGTACCGGGAACTCAGTGCCGAAGCGCTGGCCCAAGAGCAGCCAGCAAGTTTTGACGCAGTGACCTGCATGGAAATGCTGGAACATGTGCCGGAGCCTGCATCCGTAGTGCACGCCTGCTCCGCGTTGGTCAAACCGGGCGGCTGGGTCTTCTTCTCCACCCTCAACCGCAATGCCAAGGCATTCATGCAGGCCATCGTGGCCGCAGAGTATGTACTCAACCTGCTGCCTCGCGGGACGCACGAATACGCCAAGATGATCCGCCCCAGTGAACTGGCCGCCAGTTGCCGCAGCGCAGGACTGCATGTACAGCATGCCAAAGGGCTTGCATACAACCCGCTGACACAGCGTTACCGGCTCAGCGCGGATACCGGCGTGAACTACCTGTTGGCAACGCGGCGCATCGCCTGAAAGCGCCCCATGTTTCACCACATCCGCGCAGTCCTGTTTGATCTGGATGGAACGCTGATCGACAGCGCCCCTGATCTGGGCGCTGCTGCCGACAAAATGCGCACCGATCGCGGCCTGCCCCCCTTGCCGTTGGCGCAATATCGGCCCATGGCCGGGGCAGGCGCCCGTGGCATGTTGGGCGAAGCCTTTGGCATCAACCCCGACCATCCCGGGTTTGCCGCCTTGCGTGAAGAGTTTTTCGTGAACTACGGCGCATGCTTGACGCAGCGCACAACCATCTTTGCGCAAGTGCCGGAACTGATCGACCAGTTGTTGTGCCGCAACATGGCCTGGGGTGTCGTCACCAACAAAATGGCCCGCTTCACCGAACCGTTGACCCGGACCATCCCGCTGTTCGTCACGGCGGCGGCGATCATCAGTGGCGACACCACGCCCCATGCCAAGCCACACCCCGCGCCCTTGCTGGAAGCGGCAGCGCGCTTGAAGCTGTCGCCCGAACAATGCATTTACGTGGGTGACGATGAGCGCGACATCGCTGCCGGCCTCGCGGCCGGGATGGGCACGGTCGCGGCGACTTACGGCTACCTGGGCGCCAACACCGCCGTGCAGAACTGGGGAGCACATGCCGCAATTAAATTTCCCTCCGAGCTCTTGCAATTGCTCGCGTCAGTGTAGAATACGGCTCTTGGGGCTGCCCTGGTTTCGACGTGGGTTCGGAACCGGCGTGGTGCATGTCGAGCTTGGGTCACGCTCGTAAATCTCGATTCGAAAAACTAACTGCAAACGACGAACGTTTCGCACTCGCTGCTTAATTGCCAGCGAGCCTTGCAACAGTCGGCCGATGGGCTGGGCAAGGGGGTTCTGAGCAATCAGCGCCTCCCGGCTGCAAGGATAATGACATGGGCTGGTCCTGATCCGGGTACCTTGGGTCAGGGCAAGAAAATAGGGTGCTGGCGGCCAGTGTAGCGTGCGACTGCGCGACAATGGTGGCGAGACTCAAATCAGACCGCTAAACATGTAGATCTGCCCGGTAAAGGCTTACGGACGCGGGTTCAATTCCCGCCAGCTCCACCATAATGTGAAATCCCAACCCTTATCCGGTTGGGATTTTTTTTGCCCGTTCCCCCTGTGTTGGCGCGGTTTCGCGCCTCGGCCTCTTGAGCACGCCCCTCCGGAAGTCGCCGTTCCAGGCGCGCTTTCCGCCGTTTTTCTCTCTCTGTTCGACCGCCACCCGCCGCATGTGCCTCGACTGATGCGCAACGGAAGCTCCGTTCTCAGTGATCTGGCGGTGGCTTTTCTGGTGGACGCGTCATCGGCGCGAGGCCTCGAAGTCGGCACCGTCGTGTCGCTGTCCAGCCACCGGCTTGCCGCGGTGGCGTTCGCCGTCGAGCAGCACCCGGTGCTGTACGTGCAGGAAACCCGGCGCTGCCTCCGGCGTCTCGGCGAGCAATTTCGTGAACGGGCCGGCTTCGCCCTCCACGAGGCCGACCACGTCGTCGTGGAGAGCTTTCGCCCGAAGGCGTTTGCCTTGATGGCGGACGAGCTGGGCATCGATCCCGCGCGGCTGCGCCGCGATGCGAGGTCCGCGTTCGGACATGCTGGGGCGGCCGATCCACTGCTGACGCTCGAAGCCATGAGCGGGCAGGGGTTGCTGCATCAGGGCCAGTCGGTGGTAATGATCAATTCGGTGGCGTGGGCCTGGTCTGCCACCGAGTTGCGGGCCGCATGAAATCGCACCTCAAGGTCTCCAGCCAGGTCCCAGGACTCCGATGAAAAACAGCGTGCCGATGACGAGCCCTCCGAGCCACACCACGTCGCGAAAGCCGGCTTCGTGGCGTGACACGCCATCCTCAATCGGCGACCGATGGTGTCGGTCCACCGAGAGCAGCAGGCAGATCCCTGCCAGGGGCGCAGCTGGAGGGGCCCTGAGTAACAGGCCGACGAACCCTGCGGGGTCGAACGCCGCCGCAAAGAGGGCCGCGGCACTGCCGCCGGCATAGGCGGCGAACAGCGTATTCGCCTGCCCGAAGGGATTGCTGCGGCGGAACCATCGGATACCCTGGATCGTGGCAAGCAGCCCTGCGGCCATGAGGAGGTACGGGCCCATCGGTAGGCTCTGCGCGATGAGACTCCAGTCTCCGTGATCGGTGAGGCCTGAGTAAAGGAGGTAGCCAGTGAACCAGTAGAGGTTCCACGCGGCCTCAAGCCAGCAAAACCCCGACGCGAAGCGGGACACCGGCCTGCGATAAGACTTGGCCCACGATGCCAGGGCGGCGAAAGCGACGAAGGCGATGGCATTGGCTACTGGCCCGGCAACATCGATCAGCGCACCGCGCCGCGAGCAAGAAAGGTAGCTCGACGTCACCAGCTCGATGTCGCCGCCTGCCAGCAAGCAGCCTAACCCATGTCCGACACCTTCGTGAAGCAGCGCAGCTAGCGCATAGCTGGCCGCGCCGAGCAATGCCCATTTGATGATGGAATTGGAGGTTGTGCGGCACAGTGATGTCGTCATAGTGTCAGGCGGCTTGAACGCTTGGCGATCCACACCAGCAGCGCCAGGGAGGCGATCGCGACACCGAGCAAGGCCTGCGACGACAGCAGCCCTGGCAGCTGGACCAGCAGCACCGCGGCCATCGGCAGCAGGAGATTGTCGAGGCCATGGGTGCACAGCGACTCCAGCACCGTGAGCACCACGGCTCCCGACATCAAGGCCAGAACCGCAGTGGCGGGCGCTTCCAGGCCGGCATCGGGCAGGATTATCCAGCCGAGGATGAGCGTCACGGCGAAGAAGGCGAGGTTGCCTTCGACCGACTTCTGCCCGGCCCCCCTGTGCACGCCATACTGCATGCGCCCCATGTGCACGCCGACCAACGCCGCCGCCGCATCAGCGAGCGTGAGGGTCAGCGCGCCGAAGAACCAGGCCGGTGTCGTGCCACCCGCGACCCACAGCGACAGCAATAGGCCCAGCGGCAGCAGCATCTCGCCGTGGGTCTGCCGGCTGTCGCGGCGGCTCATCGTGAGATGCCTCAGAGTCTGTGCGTCTTTCAGCCTCTTGCTGAAGACGAGCCACGCCACCATCGCGCTGCACATCATCGTGACGGCCAGGCTCGAGCCGATGCTCCAGCCGATAGCCGTGATGGCACCACCGGCCAGCAGATGCTGGAGTTTGCGCCGGAGCTCGGGCGGCAAACCAAAAAGGATGCCTGCCAGCGCGAACAGCACGTGGGCCCCGTATAGCGCCACGGCGCCACAGAGCACGACCCAAGTCGCGCGCAAGACGGCTGATTCGGGCAGCAGGATCAGCCCGCCGGCCATAGCGATCAAGGCTGCACCGAGCAAGCGCGCCGCGGTGGCTGCATGAGGCTTCAGCGCGCGCCAGGCAACGAGGGAGAGCCTGTGTGCCATGTTGACTCCTCGGGGTACGAATTGCGCGTGGTGTCGTCGGGCCCTTCGAGAGCGGCCAGGTCCGACGGCTGGTCGACGTCTTGCACCACACCAGGCGTCTCGACGAAAAGTGCTCGTCCGGCTGCCTTGGCTTTCAGCAGTGTTAGACCCATGGCAATCAGGGAGGTGTTCCAGTCAATGTTGCACCGCCGGCTGAAACCCAACGGGTACCCAGGTGTTCCACGGTAGACCGGCCTGGCCGACATGATGCGAGGGTCTTCCAGGGCCTGCGCCACAAGGGTGATCACGTCCGAGCCGATGTTGGGCATATCCGCTGGCAGCACCAGCCAGCCCGTGGCTTGCTTCGTTGCATGCATGCCCGCAGCGATGGAAGTGCCGATGCCTCTGGCGGCGAGGGGATTCTGGACAATCTCGCCTTCGCGCGTGAGCTGGTCTGCCAGATCGACCAGCGGCTGCGGCGCGGTGCTGTCGAGTACCAGCCGCATCGGCAGGCCAGTGACCCGTACGTGGGTGACGACATGGGCCAGAAGCGGACGGCCCCGCAACGGTGCGAGTAACTTCGTCCCCGCGGCATTGAAGCGTGTGCCCTTACCGGCACCGAGCAATAGACGACGGGGCCCGCGCCGAGTGCTTGCTCGTTCATGGGCGGTCCAGGTGTTCGGTGGCGGCCGGGCACCCGATGCGCCCGGTACCGGAAGCCGCCGCCTTTGCATAGGCCAGCCGGTCCATGAATTGGTTCATCTTCCGCCGTATCACCCAGCCGCTGGCGGCATAGACGGCAAACGTCAATAGGAGGGTCAGTGAGGGATGGAAGAACAATCCGATGAACATCAGCGCCACGATGGCGATCAGCGTTCGTCGCTTCGGCGTCGTTGAAGCGGCACCACCACCGTTCGTCTTAAAGCTTGGGAACGGCAGCTTCGTCACCATTAGCCATGCCGCTAAGCCCGCTATCAGGCAGATGACCCCACCGGACAACGGCCCAGACGCATGCCCAGCCTGGTCGCTGCGCTGAAGCACCAGGATCACCGAGGCCACAAGCCCGGCCGCTACAGGAGTGGGCAAGCCGGTGAAAAACCGTTGAGGTGCCTGAGTGGTCTTGGCGTTGAAGCGTGCAAGTCGAAGTGCTGCGCAAGCGATGAAAAGTATTGCTGTCGGGACATGCAGCATCCATGCAGTCGAAGCAGCGTGGTGCAGCACCAGTAGCGCAGGGAGCGCACCAAAGGCCACTACGTCGACCAGACTGTCTAGCTGGGCGCCGAGCGCATTCGGGCGATTGGACATGCGGGCGATCCGCCCATCCATAACATCAAGCACAATGCAACCAATGACGGACCAGGTCGGCCACACCGCCGAGGGCAGCTTCCACATCGCCACAAGTGCAATCGCTAGTGATGTCAGGGTAACGGCATTGGGCGGCACTAATGCCTGTCGCAGCAGCGACGAAGTCCTTGAATCTGACACTACTGTTCTCCGGCATGTTGTTCACGTGAGGTGTCTTGTGCGAATTCCAATGCTTACTTTGCGAGGTGTTACATTGTAGCCTGTTCGGTTTGCAGCCAGGATCAAAATTGGTGGAGATGGGGAGCCAGTATTCGCGAGCCCTCACCATTAGCCGAGCGTGCGCGCTCATGACTGCGTCGGTTTTGGGCCTGTAGTCGTTGCCATTTGGGCGAGCGGTTTGATCTGAGCGTATATGGAAGTAGTTTATGAACAAGATTTTGGTCGCTGCAATCACTTTGACGCTGGCGATGCCTATGCATGCGCAAATGACCCCAGTCGGCAATTGGAAGACCGTCGACGATCGCTCTCAAAAGCCTCGATCTGTCGTGAAGATTTCGGAGACTGCAGAAACGCTCACGGGTGTAATCCTGGAGCGGTTGGATGATGGGGCTAAACCCATCCGATTGCACACATCTCACAGCGCCTGGATTTCCCTGGCGTAGTCCAGTCCGGCAGCGAAGTCGGCCACGCGCTGCATGCCGATCCATAGAGCATTTTTGATTTAAGTAGAAACATATCCAGAAGATGAAAAGTAGTTGGACAATTCCTGTGGTGTAAAACAATCAAGCAGGTGCCCGATGGTATTCCAAAGTCCATCGACAGTACGCTGTTCAGCTTGCCTGAGCAGGGCTTTCAGTTTGGAAAAGAATTTTTCGATAGGGTTCAAATCTGGTGAGTAAGGCGGAAGATAACGCAATGTTGCACCAACCCCCTCAATGGCCTCACGCACACCAGAGACTTTATGGCTGGACAAATTATCAGCGATCACGATATCACCAGGGTGCAGCGTAGGACACAGAAATTGCTGTATATAGGCCAGGAATGCTTCGCCATCCATAGGGCCATCCAAGACCATTGGGGCGGTCACGGCGTTTACCCGCAAGCCGGCAATGAAGGTGGTGATTTTCCGGTGACCATGTGGAACACTGGCTATGCAACGCTGTCCCTTCGGCGAACGGCCTCGTGTGCGGGTCATGTTGGTGGATGTGCCCGTCTCATCAAGGAACACAAGCTTTGTTGCGTCAAGTGCTGGCTGGCTTTCCTTCCATGCAACCCGATCCGCTTGCACATCCTTACGCTCTTGCTCGCTGGCGTGCAGAGTTTTTTTTAAAGCTCAAACCCCATTTATTCAGTTGGTGCCATAGGGCTGGGGCTTTGATCGTTATCCCATGCTCGGCCAGCCGTTCGCACATCTCGCGCAGTGTCAAATCCGCTCTGTCTTTAATCCATTCCCGCAACATAGGCTCCACTGGAGCAAGGCAAGATTTCCGATGCCCGCCAATCTGGAAACTATGTCGAATACCTTCTTCAAGACGCGTCTTGACTTGGTACACCCATACTCGACTGACTTCAAAACGCTTGGCAATATCGGTAGGACGATCTCCTTGTTCTATCGCCTTCAGCACCCTATCTCGCAAATCCTGCGAATACGCTTGCATTGCATACTCCTTCAGAAAAAAGACGCCGCATCATATCATGAATTGTTTGGTTTTAAGTCAAATATGCTCTAACGTCTTCACGCCGGGCTCGCCATCGCACTTGCGCCCCAGAAAGCCGCCCAGCGTGGCAACCATCCGGATGACGGTGTTCAGGCGCGGCGCCTGCTTGGGGATGGGCTTTTTGAGCAGGAAGTGCACGCCGCGCCATTCGTCGGGCTCGAAGAACAGTTCGGCGGGTAGATCCGGGCCATTGCGCCCCAGGCGCATCAAGCGCGCGATGCGCCAGGCTATCACCAGGTACAGGGCGATGGCGCGCTCGAGCCGCTCGATGCGGCTCAATTGCAGTGCCTCGATCCGGCAGCCGTTCTTGACGACGTGAAAGAACAGTTCGATCTCCCAGCGGGCGCGGTACCACTCGATCAACTGCGTGGCTGCCTGCAAGTCGCCGGCTGGGCGGTTGCTCAGCAAGCGCCATTCGATGGGTTTGACGCCGCTCGGCGGGTGTTCTTCGCGAGCGATCACACAGGTCACGGTGACGCCCTGGGCCAGCCGCACCGACTTGGCCCACACCGTCTGGTGCACCCGCCGGGCGCGCTGGCCGCGCGGCGCGTGGGTGAAGACGATCTGGCCCAGAGGGTGGCCGCTTGTCACTGTGGCCCACAGCTTGCCGTCTTCGGGCAGAACCCGGTTGTGCTTGGCGCGCACCAGCCAGTCGGCCGGATGGCCCAATTCGGCAGCGCGGCGCATCAGCGCCAGCAGGTCGCTTTCGCGGTCGGCCACATAGACCAGCCGGGTTCCAGGCAGGCTGGCCGCCTGCTCGGCGATGCGCTCGTAGCCTTCGATCCAGCGCGTGCTCTCCAGCACCTCATCGCTCGCAGCCTGCCCCTTCTTGGCCGAACGCGCCCACATCCACGCATCGATCACGCCCAGCGGTTCGCGATCGGGCGTGATCGCGTAGGTCGGATGCAGGTACATCCCGCGCTGCGCGTCGTAGCTCAGCCGGCCCAGCCCGGCAATGCCCTGGCCGTTGAAGTCCAGCTCCGTCGTGTCCTGCAGGCACAGCACCACCGGGTGCTCGGCCATGCGCTGGGCGCTGGCCTGCCAGTGCGGCTTGAGGATGTCCTGCCAGTCAATGTCCTCGTGCGCAAAGAAGCGGTAGGCACCGCGGGTGTCGCCCCAGCCCCCGCAGGCAGCCGGGATGCTGGGTGTGGGCTGCCGGCTGAAGGTCTCGGCCAGTTTCACCTGCCGCCGGTTCAGGCGCTTGTCGCCCAGGTCCAGGTCCGCGAACTCCTCTTGTGCCCAGCTCATCCGTTCCATCTTCTCTTCGAAAAATCAACAGCTTACCGCCGAATCTTCAAGATGTGTGCAATCGGATGGTTCAAGCGCTGGGGCGAGTCGGGCGTATGGCAGCGGGTCTGCGAAATTGTCAGTGGCGACAGAGATTTGAAAATGCTGATGATCGATACTACGGTGGTGCGTGCACATCAACACGCTGCTGGTGCCAAAAAAAAGAGGGGCCACAGGCAATAGGCCGTTCGCGTGGTGGATGGACGAGCAAGATTCACGTCGTTGTCGATGCGCTCGGTAGCCCAGTGCGTTGGCTGCTCACGGGTGGCGAGGTAGCCGATATTACACAAGCCAAGTCGCTGTTGGAAGGCTTGAAAGCATCCGATTGCACACATCTCACAGCGCCTGGATTTCCCTGGCGTAGTCCAGTCCGGCAGCGAAGTCGGCCACGCGCTGCATGCCGATCCATAACGTCTTCACGCCGGGCTCGCCATCGCACTTGCGCCCCAGAAAGCCGCCCAGCGTGGCAACCATCCGGATGACGGTGTTCAGGCGCGGCGCCTGCTTGGGGATGGGCTTTTTGAGCAGGAAGTGCACGCCGCGCCATTCGTCGGGCTCGAAGAACAGTTCGGCGGGTAGATCCGGGCCATTGCGCCCCAGGCGCATCAAGCGCGCGAGGCGCCAGGCTATCACCAGGTACAGGGCGATGGCGCGCTCGAGCCGCTCGATGCGGCTCAATTGCAGTGCCTCGATCCGGCAGCCGTTCTTGACGACGTGAAAGAACAGTTCGATCTCCCAGCGGGCGCGGTACCACTCG
The DNA here is from genome assembly GCF_000015565.1 of Verminephrobacter eiseniae EF01-2. Classification (NCBI taxonomy): domain Bacteria; kingdom Pseudomonadati; phylum Pseudomonadota; class Betaproteobacteria; order Burkholderiales; family Comamonadaceae; genus Verminephrobacter; species Verminephrobacter eiseniae. The sequence goes on along the minus strand of NC_008786.1, from coordinate 3,454,235 downwards.
ATCAACTGCGTGGCTGCCTGCAAGTCGCCGGCTGGGCGGTTGCTCAGCAAGCGCCATTCGATGGGTTTGACGCCGCTCGGCGGGTGTTCTTCGCGAGCGATCACACAGGTCACGGTGACGCCCTGGGCCAGCCGCACCGACTTGGCCCACACCGTCTGGTGCACCCGCCGGGCGCGCTGGCCGCGCGGCGCGTGGGTGAAGACGATCTGGCCCAGAGGGTGGCCGCTTGTCACTGTGGCCCACAGCTTGCCGTCTTCGGGCAGAACCCGGTTGTGCTTGGCGCGCACCAGCCAGTCGGCCGGATGGCCCAATTCGGCAGCGCGGCGCATCAGCGCCAGCAGGTCGCTTTCGCGGTCGGCCACATAGACCAGCCGGGTTCCAGGCAGGCTGGCCGCCTGCTCGGCGATGCGCTCGTAGCCTTCGATCCAGCGCGTGCTCTCCAGCACCTCATCGCTCGCAGCCTGCCCCTTCTTGGCCGAACGCGCCCACATCCACGCATCGATCACGCCCAGCGGTTCGCGATCGGGCGTGATCGCGTAGGTCGGATGCAGGTACATCCCGCGCTGCGCGTCGTAGCTCAGCCGGCCCAGCCCGGCAATGCCCTGGCCGTTGAAGTCCAGCTCCGTCGTGTCCTGCAGGCACAGCACCACCGGGTGCTCGGCCATGCGCTGGGCGCTGGCCTGCCAGTGCGGCTTGAGGATGTCCTGCCAGTCAATGTCCTCGTGCGCAAAGAAGCGGTAGGCACCGCGGGTGTCGCCCCAGCCCCCGCAGGCAGCCGGGATGCTGGGTGTGGGCTGCCGGCTGAAGGTCTCGGCCAGTTTCACCTGCCGCCGGTTCAGGCGCTTGTCGCCCAGGTCCAGGTCCGCGAACTCCTCTTGTGCCCAGCTCATCCGTTCCATCTTCTCTTCGAAAAATCAACAGCTTACCGCCGAATCTTCAAGATGTGTGCAATCGGATGGCTTGAAAGCCGATGCGGTACTGGCTGACAAGGGCTACGATGCCGATGCCCTGATTGACAGCATTCAGGTCGCTGGTGCGACGGCGGTCATTCCACCCAGGCGCAATCGTGTGGTGCAGCGAAGTTATGATCGACATCTGTATAAGGAGCGCAATTTGGTCGAGCGTTTTTTTAATCGGATCAAGCAATTCCGAAGAATCGCAACTCGTTATGAAAAGCTGGCGCGTAACTACCTGTCGTTTCTCAGTCTGGTTTGTACTTATATTTGGATTACTTGATTGTTAACACGCCCTAGCGTTTGCGCCGGGGCGGGGCCAGCAGTTCGGATCGGCCGATCGTCACGCAGGTCTGCTCCGCAGGCTCGGGGTCGGAGAAACCGGCAGCGGCAATCGCAGCATCCAGGCCCCGCACGGCCACGTTCGCCTTCGGGTCACGCAACGACGCCATGCCTTCATTCCAGGCATGCACCATCTGCTTGGCGACCGGGCGCCAGCATGGCTCGTTCTTGGCCGCCTCGATCACTTCCTTGCCGACCTCCACCGCCGATTCGCACAGGCGCTCGACCATGTCGGCGCAATGCCGCGGCGAAATGCCAAGCCACGCACTGAAAAAACGCTGCAGCGCCTTGCCGGCGGCCCAGGTCTGTCGGCCATCGATCGACAGCCCCGGCGGGTTGTTCGCGTAGCGTGGGTAGGCCTGCGTGGTCACGATGTCATAGACCGGCGTGAAGCCCACGTCGCCGAGCCCGGTGTAGTACAGCGCGATGTTCTTGGCATGGCAGTCGGCGTTGCGCACCACGTAGTTGGTCAGCACGTGCCACCCGAACCGCTCCAGTTGGACGCGCACCTGTGCCGGCGGCAGGTAGGCGCGCGTGGCGTTGAGTACCTTCTCGGTGGTGGTGGCGTATTTCTCATGAGGGGGCAGACCCAGCAGACCACAGGCATCCTCAAGCCCATGCGTGGGTGCGCCTTGCTCGTCCACGTCGAAGCGTTCGACCAACAGCACCCGGCCATCGTCGGACATGCGGGTGCGAGCCACCGGCACCACGTTCAGGCGTTCCAACACGCGCATGCTGTGAAACTCGTTGAAGCCCAGGTAGGGCGTGCTGTCATCCGAACCCTTGATGATGTGACGGCTGGTTCGCAACGTGGGCTTGCCCAGCGGTCCCAGGGCCTCGTCGGACGCCTCTTCGGGCGCAATGAACTTGGGCACCATGCCCGAGATCGACGCCCGGGCATAGCGGCGCACCAGCGACGCGAAATGCTCAGTGGTGTTGTCCGCCTTCAGCAGGCTGTCGATCTGCAGGGGCGCCATCTCCAGGCCGGGCTTGCCGCCTTCGGGCGTGACCGTGACGCGGCCGATGCCCGTGCCGCCCACCACCGCCAACAGAGACAGGTCTGTGCCGTCGAGCAGGGGCCCGAACTCCTCGCGGATGATGTTCAGCAGGTAGCCCTCAGGCAGGTTCTGGCGAAAGAACGGATGCAGATCACGCGGCCAGCGCCAAGCCTCGTCACGCACCGGCATGGTCAGGCTGACGAAATCGGCCACGTCGGTGTCACGCAGGTACTTCAGCACATACTCGTCGCGCTCACGATAGAGTTGGGCAACGGTCCTTCCGCTGACCTGGACGTCGAGCCTCACGGCAAGTCACCTTGGCGCTGCTCGGCCAGGATGTCCTCGACCGTGCGCACGTGCCCAGGCTTGACCAGCTTCAGGTCGTAGCCGGAGGCTTCGAGCAGACGCACCAGCGCCGACACGCTCATGTCGCCCTTGGAGAGGTTCTCCATGCGCGCCACGGTCGTGCGCGAAACACCTGCTCGCTGTGCGAGTTCGTCCTGGCTCAGCCGCGCGTCGCGGCGGGCCCCCTTGAGCATCTCGGCAATATCAGAAAGCGTCGTCACTGTAGCCCCGGAGCATCAAAAACTGTCTATAAGGCGAATAATGTAGCTCAAGAGACACAAATATTCAAACCCAAAGTCTCAATGGTTACCGCACACGCATTGTTTGCAAACGTAGCAACCACAGGGCTGGAAGTCGAGTCCTTCGTAAAGGGGGAAAGCGGATCTTCGACGGAAAAATCGCGTTCATCGTCGGTACTTCAAAGGCCTGTTAAGGACTGCAGTCACTGGCATTCCGGTCGCTCAACGCACCGCATCGCCGCATCGGGCAAGTCTACGCCGCCGATCCCCCCGGTCCTGAGCATCGGCTCGCCATTCAGTTGAAACCGGTGATCCGTTCACCCTTGCGCAATCTCGCCTGCACTATCCGACGCAAGAGCGGATTCTTGGACCTCCCATGGAGGCAACTGCTCCAGCAAGAACTCATAAAGGCACTTGGCCGCCCGAGGCAATTCGCGGTCTGCCCGCTCCAGCCACATCTCGGTCGACGGCAGGGTGGGGAACCCTTCTTCTGGCAGGAGGAGGCGCAGCCCCGGGGCCGCCCGAACGGTCGAGTCCTGAAAACCCCCGACCGCCAGTCCCGCCAGAACGCAGGCCTTCAGGACTTCCACGCTGGAACTCTCTTGCACCACCACCCAGCGCCGTCCGGCCGCCGTCAACGCTTCTTGGGCCCACCGCCTGAGCAGCGATCCCTGCGGAAGTACTGCCAGGGGAATGGGTGTCTTGAGATGCGGCCTGGCCCGATGGGACATCGCCCAGACCACGGGGTCCTTGCGCAGCAGGACGCCATTGCCTTCGCCGCCCTGGAAGGCATTGATCGTGAGATCGAAGGCAGGCCCCAGCTTCCTCTGCATCTCCTCGGCGACGCCGACCTCCAGGTCGATATGGATGGCGGGATAAAGCTCGGAGAACTCGGCCAGCAGCAACGGGAGCACCGTGGTGGCGTAGCAGTTCGTCGCTCCCATGCGTACTGCTCCACTCACGATTCCAGGACGCAGTTTTTCCATCGCCTCATTGTTCAAGGCCAGCAGGCGGCGGGCATAGCCGAGCAGCACTTTGCCCTGCCCGCTCAGCTTCAGCTGCCTCGTGGGCTTTTCGAACAGATCGGCGCCAATGCAATCTTCCAGCCGCGAGATCTGCTGGCTGACCGCGGCCTGGGTGCGATGCAGGTAGTGGGCGGCGGGTGTGTAGCCATTGCACTCCACCACCGCAACAAAAGCACGCAGCAATTCGGGTGCGAGCAGGCGTCCACGGAGCATGTCCTTGCGGCCCTCGAGATCGTCATATTCCCGCGATGCCGCTTGCGATTCGACGTCTCGTTCCATTGCCGCCCGCGCTTCCCAATTGTTGTGTCGCGCAATCAGTTTAAGTGAAATCGATGCACATGCTGAGCAGGGACGTGTACTGCCAGTTTTAAATGTGGCGAAGCTGGTTCAGGTGTGAAGAAATATCGGACCTGCCTCCACCGTCAGGCTGTTCGATTTCTGGGTATCCTGTCTCGAAATGGCTCGTTCACGAATCGTTATGAACTGCATAACGATTATTTGTTTGCCGTATATCGCTTGCCTCCAATACGATTCGCGGGAAACAAGGCGATTATAAAAATGGCTTTTCTGCGAAAAATGCTCAAGAAATTACTGATCTCATTGTGGGCGCTCAGGGTTGCCACCACTGCTTCCGGTCAGGTCACATCCCCCTTGGACCGATTCACGGAGGATGAGGAATTTTGTGCCTATATGGTTTTCTCCCCCGATGGGGAAACCAGGGAATTGCTGGTCCGTCATCAAACCGCAATGGAGTCGATCATTCTATTTGTGCGCAAGAGTGCTCCAGAAATTTCGGAAACCCAGGCGATATTTCTCATCAGGTCCAAGTGCGATTCCGCATTAGGGTTGCAGTGAATTGAATTATTTATTTTTCAAGAACTTTAGAGAGGATGAAGCATGTCATGTGCCGCCATTGCCGAGCAAGGCCAAGCGTATCAGGCCATTCCATTATCGGGCGGGCTTGGCGCCGAATTGCGCGGTATCGTCATTCAAAACAATATGCCTCAAGAGGCAATCGACTTTATCTACCAGATGTTGCTCAAGCATTGGGTGGTGTTCTTTCGGAATTAGCACCAGATCACCGACCAGACGCACCGGGATTTCGCGCGGAACTTTGGTGACATCGTCAGTCACCCGACTGTCGCTGCCCAGGAGGATCCCTCGATACTTGAACTCCACTCGCACCGGGGCGGGCGCGCCAATTCTTGGCACACCGATGTCACCTTCGATGTGCGTCCGCCCAAGTTGTCCATTCTTCGCGCCGTCACGTTGCCCGAACTGGATGGAGACACGGGTGGGCCAACACGGTGGCTGTCTACGATCACCTGCCAGACAACCTCAAAACGCTGGCCGACAAGCTGTGGGCCGTACATGGCAACGATTTCGACTACGCCGCCAGCCGGGTGGAGCTGCTGCATGACGATACTTCCAGGAAATACCGTCGGCAATATGCCGCGCAGGTGCTCGCGGCAGTGGCTCTGTCGCAGAGCATTGGCATGCTGATTCTGGCGGCCTCGGCAGGCCGCTGGGTCAGCACGCATGGCCCGCGCCCGGTCTTCATCCTGGGCTCGGCCTGGGGGGGTGTGGTCTGGGTTTGCTGCAGATCATCAACCTCACGGAGTTCGCGCAGTTGGGTGAGACGATCGGCTTTAGCCAGGCCGCATCGATCAACGCGCTGTCTGGCCCCAGCAGGGGGGTATTCGGCGGGCTGCTGGGTGGCTTGCTCGAGAACTGGATTGCGCCACAATCATTGTTCTTGGTGTTCGTTCCGCTTTTCGCGCTTCTGGCCATCGTCCGGCTCCGTGACCATGCGACATGGCCTTGGCAGGCGCGGTGATAGTTGCCAGATACCTAAAGAGCGTTGCCTTTTCGTTGGCCATATACCGCAGCCGACCGACAGGATATCCATGAGCAATGAAGCGTTGAGCCAGTTCGTTTACTACAGCACCCTGGCAGATGGCTATGACGCCACTTGCGTGGGGGCCATCATCAAGACCGCCAGGGCATTCAATGCATCGAACGGAATCACCGGCGTGCTCCTGTTCGACGGCGAGCGCTTTTGCCAATACATCGAAGGAAATCCTGTAGCGGTCAATGCGCTGGTGGACCGCATCCGCCAAAATCCCCGGCATAAGGGTGTCACGACCTTGTTCCATGAGCCTCTCGCCGCGGGACGGCGGTACTCCAACTGGTCCATGGCTTTCTCCGACGTCGACGGCGACGCCATCATCGATCAGATGATCTCCAGGGCGCCCCATGACGCGCTGACAATCCTGTGGGAGCACCACCGGACTCTGGATATCGGCTGAGTTGGCTTCGGCAGCCCTGCATCATTGCCCAGCGCTGCTCGACATACTCAGCGTGGTATAGCTGCTTGACGCTTTCCGGGGAATGCGCCAGAGGCTGCGGTCCAGATCGAGTTGCTCCAGTGTCGGCAGGCACAACTCGCTGGTGCGCATGCGCACTCGGTGAGCGACAACAGCAAAGACCCAGTTGCGTCTTCTCCTCCCCCTCGTAGCTGAGCTGCGCAGAGCGCTCAGGAAGGCGAGGAGTTTGCGCAGAACTCCACGCTCGTTCTTTTATTCCAGGCGTCTCAAGCACCCCACAGACTTTGTGGTCAACGGATGTCAAATCCGGTTTACCCCTCAGACCAAAACGGCTTCAGCCAAAGAAAAACGGGTTACGACATTTCTGCTGTAACCCGTTGATTTCATTGAGAAAAAATGGTCGGCGTGGCGGGATTCGAACTCGCGACCCCTTGCACCCCATGCAAGTGCGCTACCAGGCTGCGCTACACGCCGACAAGGGGTGGAGTATATGCGGGAAACACTTCAGTTCAGCGCCAGCAGCGCGCGGATCTCGAATAATTCTTTGCGCACGGCGTTCGAGTCCAAAGCGAAATCCAGCGCATCGATGCCAAGGTCTGGCGCGCTGTCGAGCAGCATGCCGAATCCGGACTCGGCCGTGGCGTTTGCCGCCAACGCACCAGACTCCGAGGAGGTGAGTTCCTGGAGGCGGTTGCGGGCACCGCTGATGGTAAAGCCCTGCTCGTAGAGCAGGTCGCGAATGCGGCGAATCATCAGCACCTCGTGGTGCTGATAGTAGCGCCGGTTGCCACGCCGCTTCATCGGGCGCAGTTGGGAGAACTCCTGCTCCCAGTAACGCAGCACATGGGGTTTGACGCCGCACAGTTGGGCGACCTCACCAATGGTGAAGTAGCGCTTGGCAGGGATGGCGGGAAGGTGGTGGCCCATGGATTGCGGGTTCAGACCAGAAAGCTGGCAAGCCTACCGCAGACACGCCGGTACCGCCAGCCAGTTGGTGTCCAGATTGCGACAAAGGCGGTCTCCAATTTATCCGATCGCGGCTGTCTGTATCTGTTCCTTGAGCTTGCTGCTGGCATGAAAGATCACGACGCGGCGTGCCTGGATGGGGATGGCTTCGCCCGTGCGCGGGTTGCGCCCGGGTCTGGGCGCTTTGGTGCGGATCTGAAAATTGCCGAAGCCCGATAACTTGACGTCTTTGCCGTCGACCAGACTTTGCGCAATCAGATCGAAAACCGCGTCGATCATGTCTTTGGACTCGCGCTTGTTCAGGCCGATCTGATCAAACAGTAGTTCGGCCAACTGTGCTTTCGTCAGCGCCGGTGTCTCCAGGTTTTCTACTGCAAATTCGATCATGGCATCACTCCCATCGGGCGTCATCCGGCACGCAGCCGGGCGCCTGTGCACCGGGCCAGTTGGTCGGCCACGGCCTGCACGGCGGTATCGATCCGGGTTTCGGTGAGTGTGGCTTCGTCGCTGGCCAGGGTCAGGCGCAGGGCCAGGCTTTTCTCACCGGGGGCCAATCCGGTTGCGGGCGCCGGTTCAGCGGCATGTTCACCGGCACGCGGCGCCTTGGGGCGGTAGATGTCATACAGCACGGCCGAGCGCATGGTGTCGGGTGCGGCCCGTTGCACGGCGGCCATGATGTCGGCATGTGTCACGCGCTCGGCCACTACCACGGCCAGGTCGCGCTCGACGGCCTGATGCCGGGCCACGGGCCGGAAGCGGGCCACCTCGCGTTGCAGCACGGCGTCGAGTTCGAGCTCGAACAGCACCGGGGCCTGGGGCAGTTCCCAGGATTGGCGCCACTGCGGATGCAACTCGCCGACAAAGCCGATGGCGCGCCCGTTCAGCAGCACGCGCGCACAGCGGCCAGGGTGCAGGGCCGGATGGCTTGCCGCTTCAAAGTCGGCAGACAGTGGCGCCAGCAGGGCCTGCACATCACCCTTGACATCGAAGAAGTCGATGGCCTGCTCCTTGCGTCCCCATTGCAGGATGTCGCCCGGGCCATAGGCCAGGCCCGCCACGCGCAGGGGCTGGTGGATGCCCGCCACCGTGGTGTCGGTGTTCTTGATGTCGTCAGCGCGCAGGAACACCCGGCCCAACTCGAACACGCGCACACGCGCGGCCTTGCGGTCCAGATTGAACCTCAAAACCTGTAGCAACGAGCCAAACAAAGTAGAGCGCATGACGCTCATCTGGCTGGCAATCGGGTTGAGCAGCCGGATCGGCTGCGGATTGGCCGCCAGTTCCAGTTCCCAGCGCTCTGGCACAAAGCTGAAGTTGATCGTTTCCTGGTAACCAGCGCCGGCCAGCGCGCGGCGCACGGCGAATGGGCTGCGCCTGGCCTCGGCGGCGAGTTGGGGGGCCATGGGTGCCAGCGGGGGCGTGGCCGGCAGTTTGTCGTAGCCCACCATGCGCGCGACTTCTTCGATCAGGTCTTCCTCTATCGTGAGGTCAAAGCGGTGGGCCGGTGGCGTGACCGTGAGCTGGCCATCGCCCTGCACCATCGGCAAGGCCAGGCGTTGCAGTGCGTCGGCGCATTGCTGCTGCGTCAGCGGCATGCCGATGACCTTGGCCGCACGCGCCACGCGCAGCGTGACAGGCTGCGGCACAGGCAGGTTCAGGCACTGGTCGTCGATGGGGCCGCAGGCTGTCTGCGGCGTGCCGCAGATGGCGCTGACCAGCGCGGTGATGCGTTCGATATGCTCTACGGTCAGGCTCGGGTCGACGCCGCGCTCGAAGCGGTGGCCGGCATCGGTTGCGCAGTTCAGGCGCCGCGAGCGCCCTGCCACCGCCTTGGGCCACCAGAAGGCGGCCTCGATGTAGATATGCCGGGTCTGCTCCGACACGGCCGTGGCGTTGCCGCCCATGATGCCGGCCAGCGATTCGACCTGCTCGTCGTCGGCAATCACGCCCACCTTGTCGTCGAGCGTGATGCGGTTGCCATCGAGCAATGTGAGCTGCTCGCCAGGTTTGCTCCAGCGCACATGGAGCCCGCCGCAGATCTTGTCGAGGTCAAAAATATGCGATGGCCGGCCGAGCTCGAACATCACGTAGTTGGAGATGTCCACCAGTGGCGCTACGCTGCGCTGGCCGCAGCGGGCCAGGCGCTCGCGCATCCACTGCGGCGTGGTGGCATGCGGGTTCAGATGGCGCACGATGCGGCCGGAAAAGCGCCCGCACAGGTCAGTGGCACTGACCTGCACCGGCAGTTTGTCGGCAATCCTGGCGGCGACTGCGGGAAACGATGGCTGCTGCAGCGCAGCGCCCGTCAGTGCCGAGACTTCGCGCGCAATGCCATGGACGCTCAGGCAATGCGCCAGATTGGGCGTGAGCTTGAGGGTGAACAGCATGTCGTCGAGATCCAGGTGCACGCGGATGTCCTGGCCCAGGGGGGCCGATGCGTCCAGTTCCAGCAAACCGCCGCCATGCTCCTCGGACAGCCTGAGTTCGCGGGCCGAGCACAGCATGCCCTGGCTGGGCACGCCGCGCAGTTGACCCAGTTCGATGCGGACAGGCTGGCCGTCATCTCCGGCTGGCAGTTCTGCGCCGACCAATGCGCAAGGCACTTTGATGCCCACCCGGGCATTGGGCGCACCGCAGACGATGTTGAGCAGAGCGCCACCCTGCCCCACGTCCACCTGGCACACGCGCAGGCGGTCGGCCTCGGGATGCTGCGCGACCGCCTTGATGTGGCCCACCACGACCCGGGTGCAAGGGGGCGCCACGGGGCGCAGTGCTTCCACCTCCAGGCCGGCCATGGTCAGCGTTTGCGCCAGTTCGACCGTGGTCAGCGGCGGGTTACAGAACTCGCGCAACCAGGATTCGGGAAATTGCATGGTCAGACTCTTGTACGGATCGGCGTTACCGGAACTGCGACAGAAAACGGATGTCGCCGTCAAAGAACAGGCGCAGGTCGCTGACGCCGTAGCGCAGCATGGTCAGTCGGTCCAGCCCCATGCCGAAGGCAAAGCCGATGTACTTTTCGGGATCCAGTCCCATGTTGCGCACCACGTTCGGGTGCACCTGGCCCGAGCCGGCCACTTCCAGCCAGCGGCCAGCCAGCGGGCCGGTCTGAAACCGGATGTCGATCTCGGCGCTGGGCTCCGTAAAGGGGAAAAAACTGGGACGAAAGCGCAGCACCAAATCATCGCTTTCAAAAAACCTGCGGCAAAAGCCCGTGAAGATGACCTTCAGGTCCTTGAAGCCCACGTTCTCGCCGATCCACAGGCCCTCGCACTGGTGGAACATCGGCGAGTGCGTGGCGTCGCTGTCGATGCGGTAGGCGCGGCCAGGGGCGATCACGCGGATCTCGGGCATGGGCTGGCCCGCATCCAACGCCGCGCGATGCGCTTTGACATGCTGCACCGCGTGGCGTATTTGCATCGGGCTGGTGTGCGTGCGCAGCAGGTTGGGGGCGCCGGCAGTGCCGCCTTCTACATAGAAGGTGTCGTGCATGGAACGCGCCGGGTGGTCCTCGGGTGTGTTCAGGGCGGTGAAGTTGAACCAGTCGGTCTCGATCTCGGGGCCATCGGCCACGTCAAAACCCATGGAGCCGAACAGGCCCTCGATGCGCTCCAGCGTCAGTGACACAGGGTGCAGGCCGCCCTGCCCGCGCTGGCGGCCCGGCAGGCTCACGTCGAGCGCATCGGCTGTCAATTGCTGCTGCAACTGTGCATCGGCCAGGGCCTGGCGGCGTGCGTTGAGGGCGGCCTCGATGGCCTGTTTGGCCAAGTTGATGGCGGCGCCACGGGTTTTCTTTTCCGCGACACACAGTTGCGCCATGCCCTTCATCAACTCGGTTACGCGGCCCGACTTGCCCAGAAACTGCGCTTTGGCATTCTCCAGATCAGCAGGACTGGTGCTTTGGGCAAAGCGTTGCCGCGCGCTCTCAACCAGGGAATCCAACTCGTTCATGGCGACTCATTGAAAATGCACAAGGACTGGCGCTGTCCAAAGCAAAGCCCTGGTGACACGACACTAGTGCGCCGTCCCGCAAACGACTGCGCATGAAACCGCAGCTTTCGCGCCAGAGCGGCGGTGCCACCCACTCGCGGTACCAGCGGGTGTCGCAAGGGTTTGCGCCTTGCCCTGACACGAAGCGCGTCGATTTCATCTTGTGCAGTCATTCATACGGGACGGCGCATGAGCCATTGGCGTCATTGCGCAGGAAGCTATTAAAGATATAGCGCCGCGGTGTCAGATCAAACCGCCAGGCGGGCCTTGACTTGCTCGACGATGCTGCCGAAGGCGGCCTTGTCGTGCACAGCCAGGTCGGCCAGCATCTTGCGGTCGATCTCGATGGCCGCTTTCTTCAGGCCGTTGGCGAACTGGCTGTAGGTCAGGCCCAGTTCACGGGCAGCGGCGTTGATACGGGCAATCCACAGTTGGCGGAACACGCGCTTTTTGGTGCGGCGGTCACGATAGGCATATTGCCCGGCCTTCATCACCGCCTGTTTGGCGATACGAAAGACATTGCCGCGGCGACCGCGGAAACCCTTGGCAAGGGCCAGAACTTTCTTGTGGCGGGCACGGGCCGTTACACCACGTTTGACGCGAGGCATGTGTGTACTCCTGGTTCGTCAGTGATCAAAGGCCGGCGCCGGGCAGCATTTGTGCCATCGAGCCCATGTTGGTCTCATGCACGGCCACGGTACCCCGCAGATGGCGTTTGTTTCTGGTGGTCATCTTGGTCAGGATGTGACGCTTGAACGCCTGGCCACGCTTGACGGTGCCACCGGGACGAACACGAAAGCGCTTTTTCGCGCTGCTCTTGGTCTTCATTTTGGGCATTGAATGCTCCCCTGGGTTGTGCTCGCGAGGCGTTTGCAGACCGATCTGCAAACTTGTTGGCCCCGAGCCACTTTGATTGGGCACCGCGCCTTTGCGGGCGCGGTGCCCAAATTTTCAAGTCACCGCCGCAGTGCCGGCGACCGGGGCTTGGTCCGGCACCGGTTTGGCCACGGGCTTTTTCTTGCCCGGGGCGATCATCATGATCATCTGGCGCCCTTCGAGTTTGGGAAACTGCTCGACGATGATGACATCGGCCAACTCGTCGCGAATGCGATTGAGCAATGCCAGACCGAGCTCCTGGTGCGTGATCTCACGACCGCGAAAGCGCAGCGTGATCTTGCACTTGTCGCCGTCGGCCAGAAAACGGCGGATGTTGCGCATCTTGATGTGGTAGTCGCCATCGTCCGTGCCCGGACGAAACTTGACTTCCTTGATCTCGATGACCGTCTGCTTGGCCTTGGCTTCGGCGGCCCGTTTTTGTTCCTGGTACTTGAACTTGCCATAGTCCATCAGGCGACACACCGGAGGATTCGCCGTGGCGGCGATTTCCACCAGATCCACATCCAACTCGCCGGCCATGCGCAAGGCTTCGATCAGGCTCACAACGCCCAGCGGTTCGTTGTCAGGCCCGGACAGGCGTACCTCCGGGGCCATGATTTCACGGTTCAAGCGGTGCTTGCGCTCTTCGCGGTGGCGACGATCACGAAATTCAGTAGCGATGGTTATCTTCCTTGAATCAAGACGCTACAAAAAAGTAGCCAATCCCGCACAGTTGACAAGCGGCAAAGCAGCTTTTGGTATTCAAAATCAGGCTTTGGTGGAAATCTCGTCAGCGATGCGTTCGATGAACGCGTCGACCGACATGACACCGAGGTCGCCATGACCCCGGGCTCGCACTGCAACGGCACCTGCTGCCCTCTCCTTGTCGCCTGCGACCAGGATGTAAGGCAGCTTTTGCATCGAATGCTCGCGTATTTTATACGTGATCTTCTCGTTGCGCAGATCGAGCAATAGCCTGAGGCCCAGGTGGGACAGCGCTTTTTGCATTTTTGCAGCGATTTCGCGACAGTAGTCGGACTGCGCCTCCGTGATGTTGAGCAGCGCCAGTTGCACCGGCGCGAGCCAGGCGGGCAAGGCGCCTGCGTGCTGTTCGAGCAAGATCCCGATGAAGCGCTCCAGGCTGCCGACAATGGCGCGGTGCAACATGATGGGGCGATGGCGGGCGCCATCTTCGCCGACGAATTCGGCATCCAGACGCTCGGGCATGTTCGGGTCGACCTGTATCGTGCCGCACTGCCACTGCCGGCCCAGGGCATCCTTGAGCGTGTATTCCACCTTGGGGCCATAGAACGCGCCCTCGCCCGGCAGATACTCGAATTCGCAACCCGAGGCGCGCAGCCCTTGGGCCAGGGCATGCTCGGCCTGATCCCAGCTTTCCTCGGTGCCGATGTGCTTTTCGGGCCGCGTCGCCAGCTTGTAGATGATGTCCGTGAACCCGAAGTCCCGGTAGACCTTTTGTACCAGCGCCGTGAAGGCCAGGATCTCGGACTGGATCTGCTGTGCAGTGCAAAAGATATGGCCATCGTCCTGCGTGAAAGCGCGCACACGCATGATCCCGTGCAGCCCCCCCGAGGGTTCATTGCGGTGGCACTGGCCGAACTCGCCAAAGCGCAGCGGCAGGTCCCGATAGCTCTTGATGCCCTGCTTGAAGATGATGATGTGGCCCGGGCAATTCATCGGTTTGAGGGCGTAGTCGCGCTTTTCCGATTCGGTCACGAACATGTTCTCGCGGTACTTGTCCCAGTGACCGGTTTTCTCCCACAGGCCCTGGTCGAGAATCTGTGGCCCCTTGACCTCCTGATAGCCGTTGTCGCGGTACACGCGCCGCATGTACTGCTCGACCTCCTGCCACAGCGTCCAGCCCTTGGGATGCCAGAACACGGTGCCGGGCGAATGCTCGTCGATGTGGAACAGATCGAGCTCGCGGCCGAGCTTGCGGTGATCGCGTTTTTCTGCCTCTTCGAGCATCGTCAGGTACTGCTGCAACGCCTCCTTGCTGGCCCAGGCCGTGCCGTATACACGCTGCAGCATCTGGTTGCGATGGTCGCCGCGCCAGTACGCGCCGGCCACCTTCATCAGTTTGAAGAACTTCAGCTTGCCCGTGCTCGGGACATGGGGGCCACGGCACAGGTCCTCGAAAGAGCCTTCCCGGTACAGGCTGACCTCTTCGTCACCGGGGATGCCGGCAATGATCTCGGCCTTGTAGTGTTCCCCCAGGCCCTTGAAATAGGCGATCGCCGCATCGCGCGGCAGCACCCGGCGCAGCACCGGCTCGTCTTTGGCGGCAAGCTCGGCCATGCGTTTTTCCATGGCCACCAAATCATCTGGCGTGAACGGGCGCTGGTACGCAAAGTCGTAATAAAACCCGTTGTCGATCACGGGGCCGATGGTGACCTGTGCCTCGGGGAATAGTTCCTTGACGGCATAGGCCAGCAAATGGGCCGTGGAGTGGCGGATCAGTTCCAGCCCGGCGTCGTCCTTGTCCGTGATGATCGACAGCCGGCAGTCGGCCGTGATCCGGTGGCTGGTGTCGAGCAACTGGTCGCCGATCTTGCCGGCCAAGGCCGCCTTGGCCAGACCCGGGCCAATCGATGCCGCCACTTCAGCCACCGTCACCGGGCCCGGAAATGCGCGCTGCGAGCCGTCTGGGAGCGTGATGTGAATCATGGGAGAAGACTTTCTTTTCAGTCAGTGCCGTGGTTGCCGTGGGGAACAGGTGGTGCGGGCAAGCACCAGGGCCGGAAACGAAAAAGCGCGAAACAGGCTCGCGCTTTTCGGAGGATGGGGGTCTCGTGCAAGCGCGGACGGCCAAGCTCAGCGGCCGGTGAACGGCTCCAACGTAGTTCGCGGTGTCATAACCGGACTGCCTTTCCTGCTCTTTTCTTGTTTCAGCGTTTCGATGGAATGGCCCGCATCTTAACCCCACGGCCACTTCCCGCGCCCCAGGCATCCGCCCGGGGCTTGTCGGGCCACCCTTTGGCTGCGTTGCTCACCACAGATTGCGGCAACGAGCGCCAGGCTTTGGCTCAGTGGAACTGTTGCTCTTCGGTCGAGCCGGTCAGCGCCTTCACGCTGGAGGAGCCGCCCTGGATCACGGTGGTCACGTCATCGAAGTAGCCTGCGCCCACCTCCTGCTGGTGCGACACGAAGCTGTAGCCCTTTTCGCGGGCGGCGAATTCCGGCTCCTGCACCATATCGGTGTAGTGCTTCATGCCTTCGCCACGGGCGTAGGCATGGGCGAACTCGAAGGTGTTGAACCAGTTGATATGGATGCCGGCCAGCGTGATGAACTGGAACTTGTAGCCCAGGGCCGACAGTTCGTCCTGAAAGGAGGCGATCTGCTGGTCGTTCAAGTTCTTCTTCCAGTTGAAGGACGGCGAGCAGTTGTACGACAGCAGCTTGCCCGGGCATGCTGCGTGCACAGCCTGGGCGAATTCACGGGCAAAGCCGATGTCCGGCACACCGGTTTCGCACCACACCAGGTCGGCGTAAGGAGCGTAGGCGACGCCACGGCTGATGGCTTGCTCCAGCCCGTTCTTGACGCGGTAAAAGCCTTCCTGCGTGCGTTCGCCGGTCAGAAAGGGCCTGTCGTTCGCGTCATGGTCGGACGTGACCAGGTTGGCGGCTTCGGCATCGGTGCGGGCCAGCACGATGGTCGACACGCCCATCACGTCGGCCGCAAAGCGCGCCGCGATCAGCTTTTCGCAGGCTTCCTGCGTGGGCACCAGCACCTTGCCACCCATGTGGCCGCATTTCTTCACGGCCGCCAACTGGTCCTCGAAGTGAACACCGGCAGCGCCGGCGCTGATCATGTTCTTCATCAACTCGAAGGCGTTGAGCACGCCGCCAAAGCCGGCCTCGGCGTCTGCCACGATGGGCAGGAAATAGTCGATGAACTCCTTGTCGCCGGGGTTGACGCCACGGCCCCACTGAATTTCGTCAGCGCGCTTGAAGGTGTTGTTGATGCGGCGGACCATCGCGGGCACCGAGTCGTAGGCGTACAGCGACTGGTCGGGGTACATGGTTTCCGAAGTGTTGCCGTCGGCGGCCACTTGCCAGCCCGACAGGTACACGGCTTCCAGACCGGCCTTGGCTTGCTGCATGGCCTGCCCGGCAGAGATGGCGCCGAATGCGTTCACGTAGCCCTTTTTGGCGCCGCCGTTGATCTTGTCCCACAGCTTTTCCGCACCGCGCTGGGCCAGCGTGTGCTCCGGCTGCAAGCTGCCGCGCAGGCGCACCACATCAGCGGCGCCGTAGCCGCGCTTGACGCCCTTCCAGCGCGGGGCCTGGGCCCAATTTTTTTCCAGCGCGGCGATTTGCTGCTCGCGGCTGAGTTGTTCGTTCAGGGATTGGGGCATGGGATCACTCCAGAGGTAGGTTGGAAACACCGGGCTGCTGCATGCCGCCCTTGGAGAGGACTTTAAGTCTTCTATAAGAGTTGCACAAGCTCTTATGTCTTATAGAAGAGATGAAATTTGTAACCATGGCGCAGGCCATCGATGGCAAAACGCTCAACCCTCCCCCGGCAACGTCCCCGTGCGCAATCGACCTGTCATTCCATCTCCCAATCGTTCGTGAACGCGAAGCCGAAAAATTGCACGGATGATTCAGGAATGACATCAGACACCAGGCCCCGGGGCTCGATCGCGCACAGCAGACTAGTGTCGCGTCACCGATCATCTGTCGGTCTGCGCTGGCCATCGAAGCGCATCGCGGCGTTGCATCGCTTGCCAATACAGATCGGTATGGGCTGCGCGATGCGCCTTGCGCTGCGCTCCGATGGCTGCGCGCAGCCTACGACATCTGATCGGTGACGCGACACTAGGATCGCCTCCCAAGTGATAGCGCCTGCCTGTCAGTTGCGCAGGCCCGATAAAGCGCGGGCGGGTTCGTTGGACATGGTGCGCACAACCGTCATGTCGAGACCAGGGCGCCAGTGCAACGAATCGAAGCAAAAAAGATGGTTCCTCCCTTGGAATCATGATTTTTTCCCATTAGCATCCATCATCCAGTGGGAAAGTGTCGTTTCCGCTGGTGACAACCTACGTCCAACAAGGAACCCAACATGGCAACTGCAAAAAAAACGCCGACAGCGGCAGCCCCCGCAGCCAAGAAACGCAGCCCCAACGCCGCTTTCATGAAGGCTCTCACACCCAGCCCCGCGCTGGCCGCCGTGGTTGGCTCGGCGCCGCTGCCACGCACGCAAATCATCAGCAAGCTGTGGATCTACATCAGGGCCAACAACCTGCAAGACGCTGCCAACAAGCAAAACATCAACGCCGATGCCAAGCTCAAGGAACTGTTCGGCAAGCCCCAAGTGTCGATGTTTGAACTCGCCGGCCTGATCGGCAAGCATGTGAAGTAACACGCACGGCATTCGTTGCCCCCGAAAAAAGCCGGCGTTGCCGGCTTTTTTTACGGCCACGCACAGCAAAGTGTGGCGCATCTGTGCCAAAACGAAGCAGACACAAACGGGAATGATTTGCATTTGGTGTACGATCGTACCGCACGACGAAGCACAGCCGCCATGCCCATCCGGATCCAGCCACTGCCCTCGCCTGCTCTTGGCGCATTTGCGCGTTACCTGCACATCCCCAATGACGGAGGTTCCCTTGGCAAAATCCCGCACCCGCAGCCCCATGCTGCACTCCCGAGCACCCTCTTTCACCTGCGCGCCACCCGCGCTTGCGCGCGGCAGGGCTGCGGACAAGGCATTGCTGCCTCTCATGCCCCTGGGCGCCCTGATGCTGGGTGCCTGCGTAGGCGCCATGGCACAAACGGCCACGCCCGACAAGACCCTGGCTCCGGTGGTGGTCAAGGAGCGCAGCGATGCCCCCGAAGGCAAGGACAGCCTGCGCGCCAGCGAGACCCGCATCGGCAAGGGTCGGCAGCAGTTGCGCGATATCCCGCAGTCGGTCACGGTCGTCACCGAGCGCCTGATTGACGATCGCAACCTCGACACCGTCAAGGAGGCGCTGAAGAACACCGCCGGCATCAGTTTCATGGCGGCCGAAGGCGGCGAGGAGGACATCCGGCTGCGCGGCTTTGCCTTGCAAAGCACCGGGGACATGTTCATTGACGGCATGCGCGACCCCGCGTTCTACGACCGTGACACCTTCAACCTGGACCGGCTGGAACTGCTGCGCGGCTCGGCCTCCATGCTGTTCGGCCGTGGCTCCACGGGTGGCGCGGTCAACCAAGTGAGCAAGTCCCCGCGCCTGATCGACACGCACCAAGTGGACCTGACGCTGGGCAGCCACCAGTACCGGCGCATGACCGGTGACTTCAACCTCCTGACCGGGGAGAACGCCGCCCTGCGCCTGAATGCGATGAGCACCACCGCCGACAACGACGGCGCCGGCAGCCGCATCGAAAAGAAGGGCCTGGCCGGCAGCTACGCCTGGGGTGTGGGCATGCGCGACGAGTTTTCGCTCAGCCTGTACCACCTGGACAACAAGAACGGCATGAACTACGGCATGCCCTGGATTCGCCCGAATGCCAGCGCACCGGCAAGCGCCACCACGCTGCTGCCACTGGACCCGAAGACCTACTACGGCGCCGCCAGCGATTACAGCGCCGGCAGCGCCAGCCTGGCGACGCTGGGCCATACCCACCGCTTCGACGGCCAAGCCGAGCTCAAGACCCAACTGCGTGTCGGCCACTTCGAGCGCGACCAGCGGGCCGGCGCCATCCGGTTCGCACAAGCCAGTCGGCAACCCGGTGGCCTGGCCGCCACGCTGGAGAACTTCGGCCCCGCCACGCGGCTCGAGCGCCGCACGCACCTGAAGATCCAGGAACTGAACAGCGTGCAACTGCAAAGCGACTTCAGCAACAAGTTCCAGGCCCTGGGCCGCCAGCACGAACTGCTGGCCGGCGCAGACTTTACCGATGAGAAGAAAACCGTGTCCGCAGCACGCAGCGCCGCACAGGGCGGCGTGGATCTGTCCAAGCCCGATACCACGGTGGGCCAGCCCAACGATGGCGCCGGCATCGATGAATCGCGCCGCGTGCTGCGCAGCGCCAGCGACTTCAAGGCCAGGGCCTTTGGCCTTTATGCCCAGGACCTGGTCCAGATCGCCGAGCACTGGAAACTGCTCGCCGGCCTGCGCTACGACAGCATGAACGGCAGCTACCGCAGCTTGAGCATCCCCAGAGAGGCTCCCGCCCCTGTCACCACCACCAGTTACCGGCAGAAGATCTCCGCGTGGAGCCAGCGCGCCGGGCTGCTGTACCAACCCAATGGCCTGCAGTCCTACCATGTCTCATACGGCACCTCGTTCAACACCTCGGGCGACACCTATTCGTACAGTTCCAAGACGGTGAACACCCCGCCGGAGGCCAGCCGCAACATCGAACTCGGCGCCAAGCTGGACTCGGCGGACAAGCGCCTGAGCACGCGCCTGGCGCTGTTTCACTCGACCAAGTACCGCGAGCGCAATACCGACCCCGATCTGAACATCGACCTGCTGTCGGGCAAGCGCCATGCCGCGGGTGCCGAGATCGACATCACCGGCCGCCTGACACCCCGCTGGGAGGTCTACGGCTCTTACATGTGGATGCCCAGCGCCAAGATCGACATCGGTGCCCAGGGTGCCGAAGGCCAGGGCAGCCGCCCGTCGCTCACGCCCCGCCACAGCGGCACGGTGTGGAGCAGCT
Source organism: Verminephrobacter eiseniae EF01-2 (assembly GCF_000015565.1). Lineage (NCBI taxonomy): Bacteria > Pseudomonadati > Pseudomonadota > Betaproteobacteria > Burkholderiales > Comamonadaceae > Verminephrobacter > Verminephrobacter eiseniae. The sequence continues at coordinate 3,434,497 of NC_008786.1, read as the reverse complement.
ACCAGATCAGCCCCGCACTGCGTCTGGGGGCTGGTGTCAACTGGCGCAGTTCGCAGACCCCCAACCGCAACCCTGGCTGGACAGCGCCGGGCTTCATGGTCGCCGACCTGATGGCCGAGTACGCGCTCAGCGAGCGCTACACGATCAGGACCCATCTGGGCAATGTGACCAACAAGCTCTATGCCGATTCGATCTACCCCGGCCATTACATTCCCGGCCCGGGGCGCACGATCCAGGTCACGGCCAGCGTCAAGTTCTGACCATGCTGCTGATCCTTGCCGACCTGCTCTCGCCCCAGGAGTTGCAGACCGCCCGCCAGCTGCTGCGCAATGCCCGCTGGGACGACGGCAAGGACAGCGCCGGCACGCAGGCGCGCCAGGCCAAGAACAACCAGCAACTGCCGCGCGACAGCGAGGCCGGCCGGCGCATCGCGGCCATGGTGCTGGCGGCACTGGAGCGCAGCGCGCTGTTTCTCACCGCCACCTTGCCCAAGCGGGTGTTCCCGCCACGGGTCAACCGCTATGGCGGTGAGCACAACCACTATGGCGATCATGTGGACAGTGCCGTGCGCCAATTGGCCGACCGGCACGACCGCCTGCGCACCGACATCTCGTGCACGGTGTTCCTGTCCCCGCCCGACGAGTACGACGGCGGCGAGCTGTGCATCGATGACACCTTTGGCCCGCAGCGCGTCAAGCTGCCCGCAGGCCATGCCGTGATCTACCCCGGCACCAGCGTGCACCAGGTGCGCCCCGTGACGCGCGGGTACCGCATGGCCTGCTTCTTCTGGGTCGAGAGCCTGGTGCGCAGCGCCGAGCAGCGGCGCCTGCTCTACGACATGGACATGGCCCTGCTGCGCCTGCGCCAGCAGCATGGCGAATCGCCCGAAACCGTGGCACTGACCGGCAGCTACCACAACCTGCTGCGCATGTGGGCCGATACATGAGCTTGCCGCCAGCGCCTGCCCTCAACGCCGTGCCGCCAGGCATCGTGAACCTGGCCGACCACGAAAGCCATGCGCGGGCGCATCTGGACCCCCGGGCCTGGGCCTACTTCAGCGGTGGCGCAGCCGACGAAATCACGCTGGCCGCGAACCGCAGCGCCTGGGAGCGCATCCGGCTGCTGCCGCGCGTGCTGCGCCCGCTCGCGGGCGGCCATACCAGGGTGCAACTGCTGGGCCGCACCTGGGCCCACCCGATCTTGCTGGCCCCGGTGGCCTACCAGCGCATGGCCCACCCCGACGGCGAGCTTGGCAGCGCTTGCGCTGCGGCGGCCCTGGGCGCCGGCATCGTGCTCAGCACCCAGGCCAGCACGCGCCTGGAAGTGGTGGCCGAGGCCATCCGCAGCGACCCGGGGCGCGGGCCGCTGTGGTTCCAGTTGTACCTGCAGCACGACCGGGGTTTTACCCGTGCGTTGCTCGAACGCGCCGAACAGGCCGGCTATGAGGCCCTGGTGCTGACGGTAGACGCGCCCTGCCATGGCGCGCGCGACCGCGAGCGGCGCGCCGGCTTTCATCTGCCTTGCGGCGTATCGGCCGTCAACCTGCACGGCCTGCGACCCGCGCCACGGGTGACACTGCAGGCCGACCAGAGCGCCCTGTTCGACGGCCTGCTGCGGCACGCGCCCACCTGGGCCGATGTGCAATGGCTGCAAGCGAACACCCGGCTGCCCGTGCTGCTCAAGGGCCTGATGCACCCGGACGATGCGCGCCAGGCGGCCGCGCTGGGCGTGGCCGGCTTGATCGTGTCCAACCATGGGGGGCGCACCCTGGACACCAGCCCCGGCACGGCCAGCGTGCTGCCCCGCGTGGCCGACGCCGTGGCCCACAGCGCCACAGGCCCCCTGGCGCTGCTGGTCGATGGCGGCATACGCCGTGGCACGGATGTGCTCAAGGCCATGGCGCTGGGCGCCAGCGCCGTGCTGATTGGCCGCCCTGCACTGTATGGCCTGGCCAACGCGGGCGCCGCCGGCGTGGCCCATGTGCTGCGCCTGTTGCGCGACGAACTGGAAATCGCGATGGCCCTGACCGGCTGCGCAACGCTGGCCGAAGCCACACCGGCATTGCTGGATGCGGATGCCGCCCAGAGCCGCGAGCGCCAGGGCTTTTCTGGTGCCGTGTCCGATTCCTGACCGAATCTGGCACGGCCTCGCTGCGGCATGACGGCGATACCCAGCGGTTCGGTTGACGGTTGAACACCAGGACGGGCTGACGCGACGGGCGCGACGGGCGCATCGGGAAATCACCGCTTGCAGTTGATAACGATTCGCGTTTATTATTCTGCCCATGGACAAAGTCCCACTTCCAATGGTTCGGGCCAGGCCAGTTCCCTGCGCTGCTGAGGCGGGCCGTGGGCGATGGGTCGCTGCGGAGTGGCACGGACATCCAGCGACCAAGCTCTTGGCTGGCCTGTGCGGGTTGGGCACGGCGCATGGCCTGGAGCGCTATCGGTGGCGCCGCGTGACGCCCACCGGGAAAGTGGGCACCGACGAAGCCAGGGAAACCACCGCCACCTGCACCAGCCAGCCTGCGCCAGCCAGTGCCTGCATCTGATTTGGGAAGCACTATGCCGAGCAAGACAAAAACAGCGCTGGCGCTGAGCGTGGTGTGGGCAATGGCCCCATCCATGGCATCGGCCCAGCAAGCCGCCGACACCGATGGCAGCGTGGCGCGGCTCGATGAGGTCACCGTCAGTTCCACGCGCATCGAACGTCGGGTGGACCAGGTACCCAATACCGTCACGGTCACGCCTGCCGCCACGATGGAGCAAGCGGGCGCGCGTGACATCAAGGATGCGCTGCGCGATGAACTCGACGTGACCGTTCGCGCCGCCCCGGCACGCTTTACGGCAGCCGGGTCTGCCACGGGGCGCGCCGGCAACGAGGGCATCCACATTCGTGGCCTTGGAGGCAATCAGGTGCTGATGATGGTGGACGGCATCCGTGTGCCGAACAGTTTCTCGTTTGGCTCCTTTGCCACCGGGCGCGGCGACTTTCTCGACGTCAATGGCATCAAGACCGTCGAAGTGCTGCGCGGGCCGGCATCGACCCAGTTCGGAAGCGACGGCTTGGCAGGTGCCGTCAGTTTCCGGACACTCGACCCGGACGACCTTCTCAAACCGGGGCAGTCCATCGGTGGGTTTGCGCGTTCAAGTTACGCCAGCGTGGATCGTTCTTGGTCAAACACGCTGGGTGTCGCGGGAACCCACGGACGGTGGCAAGGGATGCTGTTGGGCAGCTATCGTCAAGGCCACGCGGTGGGCAATCAGGGGGAAAACGGTGCCCAAAACGTCAATCGAACCACGCCCAACCCGGTGGACTACAGCAACCCGTATCTGCTGGGCAAGGCACTCCTCACGGTCGATCCGACGCAGCAGATCGGGCTGACTTTCGAGACACAAAAGCGCACGCAAAACACCGAGGTCTATTCGGCGCGGGCGGTGCCTCCATTGACTTCGACCAGCACCCTCGACCTGGATGCGCGCGACCGGATCCATCGGGACCGCTTCTCGTTGGAGCACCAATTCAACGATCCGGGCTCCCCGTGGGTTCAGCGTGCGCAAACGCGCGTCTATTGGCAGGATGCCAAAGTCAACCAGTTCGCCACGGAGGATAGAAACACCGCGCCGGACCGCACACGGAACAACACCTACGGGACGAAAATCGCCGGATTTTCGACCTTGCTGGAAAGTAATCTGAGCGGTTTTTTGAATCAACGCCTGACCTATGGCGTGGACTGGAGCCAGGCCGGGATCACAGGTGTGCGTGATGGCACCGTGGCCCCGTTTGGAGAAACCTTCCCCACCAAGCCATTTCCTGATACCCGCCATACCTTGGTCGGCGCATTTGTCCAAAGCGATATCGAGGCGGGGAAATTCAGCGTCATTCCTGGTCTGCGTTTCGACCACTACCGCCTGTCACCATCGTCTGCCGGATATACCGGAGGCACGGCAGTGGCTTTGTCGGGGCAAGCCGTTACACCGCGTCTGGGCGCAGTGTGGCAGCTTGCACCTTCTTTTGCGCCATATGGGCAGTTTGCCAAAGGCTTTCGCGCTCCAACGCCGGATCAGGTCAATAACGGATTCACCAACCTGGCCTCCGGTTACACCAGTATCGGGAACGATCATCTCACTGCCGAGCATGCCGATAGTATCGAACTGGGTTTCAGGGGGCGGATGGAAAATGTCCGTTACTCCGTGGCGGCATTCGACAACCGCTACAAGAATTTCATCAGCCAGAAAGCAGTGGGTGGGACCGGAACGCCCGCCGATCCGACCGTGTTCCAGTACATCAATCTCGCCAACGCACATATCCGGGGCGTGGAGGCGCGCACTCAGTGGCCAATGGGCAGGCTTTGGAAAGCCAATGCAGGTATTGCCTATTCAAAGGGTGAGAGTGAAGTCGCTGGTGTCAAAGCGCCGTTGGACACCATTGAACCCCTCAAAGCGGTTTTCGGCGTGCGCTACGACGATGCCATCTGGGGTGCAAGAGCGAATCTGGTCTACAGCGCAGGCAAACAGAGCCGTCGAATCTCAACGACGACCGCGCAATTTGCGCCGCCGTCCCATACCGTGCTCCATCTTGGGTTCCATTGGAAACCCGCCCGCAATCTGTCGGTCAATGCCAATCTGAATAACGTCTTCGACACCAAATACTGGCGCTGGTCAGACGTCAGCGGCCTGGCTTCCGGCAGTACCGTCAAAGATGCCTACACCGCCCCCGGGCGCAACGCACAACTGTCCGTTCGATACGATTTTTGATGCCAGGAACCGACATGGACCCATCCCCGTACCTGAGTGCCGTGATGGATGCGTGCCGGAAATGCCCCGAATTCATCCACCACATGAGCGCCATCGAACACCGTAAAGAGCCGGCCCGGCGCAGCCCGGGTCAAACGACTGCCGCAGCGCTGGATGCGGTGACGCCGTAGCCACCACCCAGCGTACAGGGGATTTCCATGCACGATTCAGTCCAAACCATTCGGAACGCTTTCAGCACATTGCGGCGCAGCAGCAAGGCGCGCCACCGGGATATTGCCGAGCAGCTTTGTCTTTCCGAGGGAGAACTGATCGCCGCGCACGCCGGAAGCGCCAGCGACGACCCGAACGTGATTTTGCATGCCACGCGCTTGCGCCCCGACTGGTCCGGCATCATGGAGTCGCTCGAGCCATTGGGTGAAGCCATGGCCTTGACCCGCAACGCCTCATGCGTGCATGAAAAGACGGGGGTCTATCGCAACGCAAGCCACCAAAACCATGTGGGACTGGTGCTGGGCGGCGCGATCGATCTGCGCATCTTCTATCGGCAATGGGCGCATGGCTTTGCTGTCATCGAGCAAACGAGGCCAGGAAAGCCAACAGAGCCAACAGAGCAGCGCAGCCTTCAATTCTTTGATGCCGAAGGCACGGCCATCCACAAAGTCTTCCTGAAACCAGGCAGCGATGTGGCGGCCTATACGCGCCTGGTGGCCCACTTTGCCGCCAGCGATCAGAGCGCAGGCATCTGCGCACAAACCCCGGCGGCGCGGCCAGCCGAACTCGCGGATGCATCCATCGATGTGACAGGTTTTCATCGGGCATGGGACTCGCTGCGCGATACACATGAGTTCTTCGGATTGCTCAAGACCTTTGGCCTGACACGAACGCAAGCCCTGCGCCTGGCCGAACCCCGGTATGTCCACAAAGTGGCGGCGGATGATTGCCAGAGCCTGCTGCATGCGGCGGCGACCGATGGCGTGTCCATCATGGTGTTTGTCGGCAATCCCGGCATGATTCAAATTCACTCCGGGCCTGTCAAAAAGGTGGCTGTCATGGGGCCTTGGCTGAATGTGCTCGATCCCGGATTCAGCCTGCACCTTCGGGAAGACCACATTGCCAGCGCCTGGGTCGTCAAGAAACCCACCGTTGACGGGCTGGTGACATCGCTCGAATTGTTCGATGCCCAAGGCGACACGATGGCGCTGTTCTTTGGTGAGCGCAAGCCCGGCCAGCGTGAGCTGTGCGAGTGGCGTGCCCTGATCGAAAACCTCCAGCCGGAGCCCCGCCAATGCGCCGCATAAGCCATTCGGCCAAGGCCGATCCGATGGATGCGGAACGTCGCAAGGCATGTCTGCAGTGGGGACTTCTGGCCGCATGGCCGACAGGGTTGCCAGCCCGGGCCGCCGATGCGCGTCGCATCGTCAGCGTAGGCGGGGCACTGACGGAGATTGTTTTTGCCTTGCAGGCCAACGCTGATCTGGTCGGGGTGGACACGACTTCGCTGTACCCCGAGTCGGCGCAAAAGCTGCCCAGTGTTGGCTATGCCCGCTCTTTGTCTGTCGAGGGCGTCTTGGCGCTGGCACCCACGCAGGTCATCGCCACCGAGGATGCCGGGCCGCCGGCCGTGCTTCGGCAACTGTCGGCAGCGGGGATTCCGGTCGCCGTGCTGGCGGCCAATCACCGCTTTGAAGGTCTGATCGAGCGGGTCAGACATGTCGGCGCATTGACCGGGCGAGCGGCCCGGGCCACGGCGCTGCAACAGCGCTTGCAGCAAGAGTGGGCGCATGCCCGCGCCCAAGTCACCCGGCGCATGGCCGGGCCTGCCGCGCGGGTATTGTTTGTGCTGGCCCACGCGCCGAACCAGATCCTGGTGGCAGGAACGGACACCAGTGCCCAGGCCATGCTGGAGTATGCGGCCTCGGCCAACGCCATCGACGGGTTTTCGGGGTACAAGCCGTTGACGCCGGAAGCGGTCATCGCCGCGCAGCCCGATATCGTTCTGCTGACGGATCAGGGACTGAAGGCCGCTGGCGGCGTGACTGGCATTCTCAAACTGCCGGGGCTGGGGCAAACCCCTGCGGGACACAAGCGCCGGGTGATTGCACTGGAGGCCATGCTCATGCTGGGATTCGGGCCGCGCTTGCCTGCGGCGGTGAGCGCTTTGCATGCGGCCATTGAAATGGCGATGCGCGCATGAACATGCCCGGCGTCGATTGGCGCCTTTTTTTGCCAACCCAACGGGCTCTGCCGGCAGCATGGCTTTTCGGCGCCTTATTGCTGGGCATGGCCGTCGCGCTCCAATCCGGTGCCGTGCCGGTGACAGCCCGCGATTGGCTCTCTGCCCTTGGACTTGGCGCGCAGCAGGGCGTACCTGGCGCGGCCCATGTGCTGTGGAGCATCCGTCTGCCCAGGGCATTTTTCTCGGTGTTGGTGGGCGCCGGCATGGGCATGGCTGGTGCGTTGACACAGGGCTTGTTTCGCAATCCTCTGGCGGACCCGGGGCTTTTGGGCGTGAGCGCGGGGGCGGCTTGTGCGGCTGCGCTCACCATCGTGGTCTTTTCCGGGTTCAACCTGCCGATACCCATCTCCTGGCGCCCATGGCTTTTGCCCGCCGCCGCTTTTGCTGGCGCATTGACGGTCTGCTTCACGCTCGACCGCATGGCCCGCTGGATTACGCCAGGGTCCATCGCCGGCCTGCTGTTGACAGGCGTGGCGCTGAATGCGTTGGCGGCTGCGGTCATTGGTTTGTGCACCTACCTTGCCAGCGATGAGCAGTTGCGCAGCATCTCGTTTTGGACCTTGGGCTCGCTGGCTGGCGGCAATTGGGCACTGGTTGTGCTCTTGGCCTGTTTGCTGCTGCTGGCGTGGTGCCGGGTGCGCCAACTGATGCGCTCGATGAACGCGCTGGCCCTGGGCGAATCGGCTGCCGCGCATGTGGGTGTGGATGTTCAGCGCCTGCGCAGCCATGTCATCGTGCTGGTGGCGGTGCTGGCCGGGTTTTCGGTGGCATGGTGCGGAATGATCGGCTTCATCGGACTGATTGCGCCCCACCTCGTGCGTGTTTGGGTCGGTGCAGACCAGAGGCAGGTCGTACCGCTGTCCATGCTGATGGGCGGACTGCTCCTGCTCATGGCCGATACCTTGGCCCGCACGATCGCCATCCCCGCAGAAATTCCGGTCGGAATTTTTACGGCCCTGCTGGGCAGCCCGTTCTTCCTGCTGTTGCTGCGCGGCGCACGGGGCAGGATCGGGTGATGCGATGCGGATGAAAACGTCGACACACACCGCATTGCTGCAGCTCGATTCCGTGGGCCTCCGCTTGGGGGCGCATTCTTTTGGCCCGTTCTCCCTGCACATCACACCGGGCGAGCGCATCGCCATCCTCGGCCCCAGTGGCGCCGGCAAGTCGACCTTGCTCAAACTCATGTCCCGCGAATGCAAGCCAACCACCGGACAGGTCTCGTTCCATGGGCAGCGGCTGGCCGATTGGAGCCTGTCCGACTTGAGCCGGCGCCGGGCCGTGCTTCCGCAATCGGGCGATGTGGCTTTTGGACTTCAGGCCGATCTGGTGGTGGGATTGGGGCGCGTTGCTCGCGTTCACGACCCCCACCTGGCCGACATCGTTCAAGCCAGCGCAACGCTGGCGCACGCTGCTGGCCTGTTGCGGCGGCGTTTCGACACATTGTCCGGCGGCGAGCAGGCGCGTATCCAATTGGCGCGGGTGTTTGCCCAATTGTGGAACGCCCATGATGGACTGATCCTGGTCGATGAGCCATTGGCTGCGCTCGATCCCGGCCTGCAACTGGATTTGCTGGACAGCCTGGAGGCCTATGCTTTCGCCCGGCACCATGGCCTGGTCGCGATCTTGCACGACATCAACCAGGCCATGCTGGGCTTTGATCGTCTGTTATTGCTCAAGGGTGGAAAGCTCGTCGCCGACCTTCCCAGCTCTGCCGATGCCGTGCCTGCGTTGGAGTCGCTGTATGGCATCGCGCTGGGTTGCACCACCGACATTCAAGGCACCCTGGTCATTGCGCCGCTGCGCAAGCCCGCACGCCGGCCGGCCCCTGCCGGGGTCATGGCATGGGCTTGCGCATGACCCTTGCCGGTGCCGCCCAGCGCCACACTGGGGGATGGCCCCCTGACGGCAACGCCATGCCGGCAGCAGATATTTTTCAAATGCGATGGATTCGTATTTATAATTCGGCCCACCTGTTCAGATCTTCAAGCACCAGCCACCATGATCGTCTGTGTATGCCGCCGGATTTCGGACCATGAGATCGCCCGCCATGCGCGTGCCGGCCTGGGTTTTGACGAAATCCAGTTCGAATTGGGCCTGGCCACCCAATGCGGCGCCTGCGAAAACTGCGCCCGCGCCGTGCTGGCGCAGTGCAATGCCTCTCACCCGATCGTCGCCCGGCACCATCAGGCGACGGTGCAGACGACCCCGCTCGCCAGCACCGATGCGCAAAGCAAACCATGGAACTCCTGTCTACACTCGCCGGCAGCCTGATCCTTGTCGCAGGCTCGGCCTGGTGGGTCTTTCGCAAATAGCCCGCTCCCCAGCCATTTCTGGCCGCTGGCGCTGATCCCGATGGCGCTGGCCACCCGCACTTTTTATGCTCCACGCTGATCGTTTTCCTTCTCCCGGGGGTGCCAGCCGCAATGCCGTGATCGTGGTGTGCGTCGTGGCACTGCATATCGCTGGCCTGTGGGCCTTGCAGTCAGGGCTGCTGCGCCGCGCCGCGCAGATCATCGTGCCCGCAGAGCTGCTCAGCAACTTCATCGCCCCGCCTGCGCCCAAAGCCGCACCGCCGCCGCCACCGCCCGCGCCACCGGCGCCCAGGCCCAAGGCGCAGGCGCCGCACCCGGCGCCAATGCCGGTGGCCATGCCCGACCCGGCACCGGCGGCGCCCGATGCGCCCATCGGGGTGGTCACTGAACAACCCCCGGCGCCGCCGATGGATGCGCCCGTGGTGGCCGCAGCGCCCGCCCCCCCCGTTGTGCCAGCGCCGCCAGCGCCGCCCGCACCACCGCCGAAGATCGAATTACCGTCCAGCGACGCCGCCTACCTGAACAACCCCAAGCCCGCCTACCCCGCCATCAGCCGGCGCATGGGCGAACAAGGCAAGGTGCTGCTGCGCGTGCTGATCGGCAGCGACGGCCTGCCGCAGAAGGTGGAAATCAACCAGTCCAGCGGCTTCGACCGGCTCGACCGCCAGGCCCAAGAGGCCGTCATGCGCTGGCGCTTCGTGCCCGGCAAGCGCAACGGCGTGGCCGAGGCCATGTGGAACCTGGTGCCCGTCAACTTCGTTCTCGAATGAACCCATCACCGCCAAAGGAGTTTTATGGAATCGCAATTCGGCATCGCCAACGTCTGGATCCAGGGCGACTTCGTCACCCGCGCCGTCGCCACCATGCTGCTGGCCATGTCGCTGGCCTCGTGGATCGTCATCCTGCTCAAGGCCCTGGACCTCATCAGGTTCAACAAGCAGGCCCGCGCCGCGCAAGACTTCTGGCACAGCGAAGACTTTGCCGCCGGCCTGACCCAACTGGGCACGGACCCGCACAACCCCTTCCTGCAACTGGCCCGTGAAGGCCGCGAAGCCACGGCCCACCACCGCAACACCCAGGCCCACCTGCACGACCAACTCGACATGAGCGACTGGGTCACCCGCTGCCTGCGCAACTGCATCGACGCATTCACGGCCCGCCTGCAGTCGGGCCTGGCGATACTGGCCTCGGTCGGCTCCACCGCTCCGTTCATTGGCCTGTTCGGCACCGTCTGGGGCATCTACCATGCGCTGCTGTCCATCGGCACCTCGGGCCAATCGACCATCGACAAGGTGGCCGGCCCCATCGGCGAGGCCCTGATCATGACCGCCCTGGGCTTGGCCGTGGCCATCCCCGCCGTGCTGGGCTACAACGCGCTGGTGCGTGGCAACAAGTCGATCCTGGGCAGCCTCAACAGCTTTGCCCACGACCTGCACGCCTACTTTGTCACCGGCGCCCGCGTCAGCGCCGCAGGCGCGCCAGGCAAGGTGCTGCTGATGAAAAAAGGCAGTTGAACCATGGCCTTCGGAACGCAAGACGATACCGACGAGGTGATGAACGAGATCAACATGACGCCGCTGGTCGACGTGATGCTGGTGCTGCTGATCATCTTCATCATCACCGTGCCCGTGATGAAGCATTCGGTGAACGTGGACCTGCCCCGGGCCATCAACCAGCCCGAAAACCTCAAGCCGGAAACCGTGCGCCTGTCGGTGTCGGCCAATGGCGATTACTACTGGAACGAATCGCAGATCACGCCCGAAGAACTCTTGTCCCGCCTGCAAACCGAGGCCGCCAAAGAGCCCCAGCCCGACCTGCATATCCGCGGCGACAAAGCCGTGCGCTACGAGTACGTAGCCCAGGCCCTGGCCGCAGCCCAACGCACCGGGCTGCGCAAGATCGGTTTTGTGACTGATCCGCAGCAGTGAGTAGCCTGCCCTTTTCGAGGATTGCATCCCCTGCGGCCATTCTGCGCACGCAACTATAATAGCCAAGGACATGCCCCCCGGTATTGGAATTGAACCAGTGCACGGCCAATTGATGTCTCGGCTCAGCCCCACTTCACACACTTTCATCGATGCAACCTGATTTCCCACTTTCTCTGACGTATCCCGACGGACCCGATAAGCCCCCCGTATGCAAGTCCAAGGATGTGCTTGCAGCGTTCAACTCGGCCAGCCGAGGCCAGTACGACATGTCACAAACAAAGCAGTGGCGGAGCCATCAAGGTGGACGTGGGCGCCAATGGGAAACGGAAAACATCCCCATCCATCTCTATAAGTACCGACAGCTTGATCCGAAAAACTGTGCACAGGTAGAACATGCACGCGATATTCTGGTGCGCGACAGGATTTGGGTGGCGAAACCCGATTCCCTCAATGATCTTCACGAGTTGAATTTCAATCTGGTAAAGAACCCGGATCCGTCGCGATTAAGAGAGTGGGCTAAAAACGGCATGCGCCAGCACTGTCCCAAATTAAGTTCTGCCGAGCGACTCAGGGTTATTAAAAACATCGTCGACGGACCAATCACGAAGCCCATGATTGAAGGTCTCCGCGAAGATATGCGACGGGCGGGCGGCGTATTTTGCGCTTCACAGGATCCAAGAAACGGGCCAATGTGGGCACACTATGCTGACAACCATCGTGGGATATGTATTCAATACGATACTACTGAAGATGAGTTGTTCCTTCTGACCCAGAAGGTGCTGTACACGCCGCAACTCCCCACAATGATGGGGCCCTCCGACCCTGGCAAGCCCCCCGATTACTATCGATACAAATCGCCGGAATGGGCATACGAGCGTGAGTGGCGCGTAATGATCTTTTGCAATAGCGGCCTATCCGTGACTGTGAGGCCATTAACGATCTCGGGGGTCATCTTCGGGGTGCGCGCAAACCAAGCGACAGTGAAGATCGTCTCAGAACTTCTTGCCAAACGGGTTGCGTTGGGCAAACCTGCTTTCAAACTCTACCGAGCCAAGCCGCATGATGATCGGTATGGTCTAGCCATCACCCGTATGAAGCCCTGATGCCGCAAGAAGCAAATTCGAAATTCTTTGCCTGACCCCCTGCCCGGCCGGCCTTGCCTGCCGGACAGCGTTGCACAAAGCCATCTGGCAATGGATGCTCTCCTGCCGACCACCCTGCTTCAACGAACGCGGACACCCTGTCGGTCAAACAAAAAGATTGCGCAACTTGCTTGACTTGCAGTTGAGAATCGTTATCATCCACAACAACGCTGAAGATCAACACAGGACAACACCATGCCAGCCTCCATGACCTGCGCCTCGCCCGTGCTTTGCGCCCCCGCCGAGCCGGCGGCTTCTCTGGGCACCGACGCGGGCGTCCACTATGCAGCGGCGACAGCGCGCGCCGCCGCCGTCGACAGCCGCGCCCTGCTGCAGGGACAAAAGGCGGTGGCCATCAGCCACAACGGCTCGGTGTACCGCCTGCAGGCGACCAAACTGGGCAAGCTGATCCTGACCAAATGAGCCTATGAGCCGCCAGACAGGTTTCATCGTGGGGCGACTCCCGGGCTCGTCATGAGTCCGCAAGGGTCGTTTTTCGCCAGCCAACGGATTCATCATCCGCGTAGCCAGGCGTTTTTTCACCCATTGCCTCGAAGCCTTTGGCGCCTGATGCGCAGGCAGATTCATGCCTGCGGCAGCCATTGAAACAAAGGCATCAACCGCCCATTCCATTGCCAAATCATCCGTGCACTTTGTCGGCGTCGCTAGTGTCGCGTCACCGATCAGATGTCGTAGGCTGCGCGCAGCCATCGGAGCGCAGCGCAAGGCGCATCGCGCAGCCAATACCGAGCGTATTGGCAAGCGATGCAACGCCGCGATGCGCTCCGATGGCCAGTGCAGACCGACAGATGATCGGTGACGCGACACTAGCCGTACATCTGTACTGTCTGCGCTGCGCCTTCGCGTTCACGAACGATTGGGAAATGGGAAATGGAATCACAGGCCGAGCGCCGCAATGCCGGCACGGGCAATGTGGGCGTCCTCGGTGGATTTGACGCCGCTCACGCCTACGGCACCGAGGCACTGGCCGTCCTTGATGATCGGCACGCCGCCTTCGAGCATGCCGTCCAGGGTCGGTGCACTCAGGAACGAGAAGCGCCCGCCGTTGATGCTGTCCTCGTACACCTTGCTCTCGCGGCGGCCCAGGGCGGCCGTGCGGGCCTTGGCGGGGGCGATATGCGCCGACAAGGCGGCGGCGCCGTCGAGCCGCTGCAGCCACAGCAGATGGCCGCCATCATCGACGATGGCGATGGTCACGGCCCAGCGGTTGTCGAGGGCCGCAGCTTCGGCTGCGGCGGCAACGGCCTTGATATCGGCCAGTTCGAGTGCATGTCTGGTTTTCATTGGCAGTATCCGCAAACGGGAAAGCGCCCGAGCATAACGGCATCCGGGCGGTGCCAGTCGGGGTGCGCCAGTCCGGGTGAAAGGGCTCTTGCCCTTACCCGGTGACCGGGCACAGTTTCATTGCCCGGCAAAAAAACCCGCTATCATGGGCAATCCATTTCGCCTGCATCATGCAGGCCAACCAAGGAGAGAAACGAGATGAATGACCAAGTCACTTCCCTGAGCCGCTCAGCGGGCTACGGCGTCTCGCAGGAGCAGCGCCACAAGGTCTTGCGCAACACGTACTGGCTGCTGGCCCTGAGCATGATCCCCACGGTGCTCGGCGCCTGGGTCGGCGTGGCCACCGGCATCACGGCGGCGCTGCACGGCGGCGTGGGCCTGATCGTTTTCCTGGGCGGCGCGTTCGCCTTCATGTATGCCATCGAGAAGACCAAGCGTTCGGCCGCCGGCGTGCCGGTGCTGCTGGCCTTCACCTTCTTCATGGGCCTGATGCTCTCGCGCATGATAGGCGTGATGCTGGGCTTCAAGAACGGCACCGACCTGATCATGACGGCGTTTGCCGGCACCGCCGGCGTCTTCGTCGTGATGGCCAGCTTGGCCAGCGTGATCAAGCGCGACCTCTCGGGCCTGGGCCAGTGGCTGATGGTGGGTGCGCTGGCGCTCTTGGTCGGTAGCGTCATCAACGTGTTCGTAGGCTCCAGCGTGGGCATGATGGTGATCTCCGTGCTGGCCATCGGCATCTTCAGCGCCTTCATGCTGTATGACCTCAAGCGGGTGCTGGACGGCGGCGAGACCAACTACATCAGTGCCACGCTGGCCCTGTACCTGGACATCTTCAACGTGTTCCAGAGCCTGCTGGCCTTGCTTGGCATCATGGGCGGCGAGCGGGACTGATCGATCCACCATCCAAAAAGGCTTCTTCGGGAGCCTTTTTCATTACTCCTGTCCCCACGACCATTCCGGAAGCCTCCACGCCGCGATGACTCCGCCGGCTGGCCCGATGATGCAACCCCCTGCCCCGCCCGCCACGCTGCGCCTGCTGGCTCTTGCCGGCAGTTTGCTGCTTGCCGGCTGCGACAAGATCCCCGGACTGGGCCCCGACCCGCGAATAGCCCAGCGCGACGAGGAAGCCCGGGCCATCGGTGGCGCCTGCCGCCATGCGCTACGCGGGCTGGAAGACTGCTTCACCCTCAACCCCAAGGCCGCCAAAGCCTCGGTGTTTGTGGGCTGGAAGGACATGGATGGCTATATGCGCGAGAACAAGATCGAGGGCACGCCTTCGGTGCTCGGCAAGGGCCAGCAGCCCGAGCGCAGCGAGCAAGCCCCGGACATCGAGCCCGGGCCGCGCGACGATAGCGCCACCGGCGGCAAGCACAGCTGATGCCGTGATGCCGGCCGGGCGCGGATGAGCTTCTTCAGCCCCGCTCGAACACCGCGATGCTCTCGACATGGGCGGTGTGCGGGAACATGTTCACCATCCCTGCCGCCGCGCACTGGTAGCCTGCCAGATGCACCAGCAAAGCGGCATCCCGCGCCAGCGTGGCGGGGTTGCAACTGACGTAGACAATGCGCCGGGGCGGCACCCAGTCCTCGGCGCCGGCGGGCAGCGCAGTAGCGCCCTGCGCACCTCGGCGCGACTGCTCGATGTCGGCCAGCGCCTTGACCAGGGCCAGGGCGCCCTCGCGGGGCGGGTCGACCAGCCACTTGTCGGCCGCACCATGGCCCAGCAGCATTCCGGGAGTCATCGCGAACAGGTTGCAGGCCACGAAATCGGTGGCAGCCAGCACGCGATGGTTCTGCGCCAGGGCCTGGTTCAGGCCATGGTTCGCGCGCGCACGGGCGACCAGGGCCGCGTTGCCTTCGACGCCCAGCACCGCACGCGCCTGTGTGGCCAGTGGCAGCGTAAAGTTGCCCAGACCGCAGAACCAGTCGATCACGCGCTCATCGGGGCGCACCGCCAGCAGCCGCAACGCGCGCGCAACCAGCACACGGTTGATATGGGGGTTGACCTGGGTGAAGTCGGTGGGCTTGAACGGCATCGTGATGCCGAAGTCCGGCAGGGCGTAGGACAGTTGCTCGCCGCCCTCGTCCAGTGGTTGCACGGTGTCCGGACCCCGGGGTTGCAGCCACCATTGCACGCCGTGCTCGGCCGCAAAGGCGCGCAACCGGGCGTGATCGCCCACGCTCAGCGGCTGCAGGTGGCGCAGCACCAGCGCGGTCACGCTGTCGCCGCAGGCCAGCTCGATCTGCGGGCAACTGTCATGCGCATCCAGCGCGGCGATCAGCGAGCGCAGCGGCATCAGCAGCGCCGCCGCATGGGGCGGCAGCACGGGGCATTGCGCCATGTCGGCCACGTAACGGCTTTTGCGCTCATGGAAACCCACCAGCACCACGCCCTTCTTGATCACATGGCGCACGGACAGGCGGGCCCGGTAGCGGTAGCCCCAGGCCGGGCCCTCGATGGGGCGCAGCACCATGGCGGGCTTGACCCGGCCCAGGTGCCAGAGGTTGTCTTCCAGCACCCGCTGCTTGACCGCCACCTGCCCCCCCATATGCAGATGCTGCATCTTGCAGCCGCCGCAAGCGCCGGCATGCAGGCCAAAATGCGGGCAGCCAGGGCGCACGCGCTGCGCGGATTCGCGGTGGATCGCCGTCAGGTTGGCCTGCTCCCAGTGGTTTTTCTTTCGGTAGGTGCTGGCGCTGACCCATTCCGACGGTAGCGCACCGTCGATGAACACCACCTTGCCGTCGGCCCTGCGGGCCACGCCCTGGGCATCGAGGTCCATCGACTGCACCTGCAGCCAGCCTTCGGGCAGGCCGCTGCCATCCTGTGCGGCGCACGCCAATGCGGGGGATGGTTCTTTCGGTTCGCTCATGCCCGGATTGTCTCAGGGCCGCAAGGCCCGGGCTTTCGGTGTTCCCCGGGGCCTTGTCGGCCGCGGAATCCGGGCGATCTTCGAGTGCCGGATCGCCATCGAGACCATCGCTGCGCCGATCAGGCCGATCAGAGGGAGTCACTTTTCTTCTGGCGAAAACTGCCAAATCTTCGATTGCAGTGGCCCATGCCCGATGAAAAGATGCCGGTTCACCGGAATCCAACGCTGCATGAGTTCTTCGTCTCCATTCCCACAGGCCCATGACCGACAAACACACACCGGCACCCCTGAAGACCAGCCCGCCGCCCCATCCGCATCCGAGCCGGCCGGCTTTTCGGCTGCCCCCCGGTGCCTGCGACGCGCATTGCCATGTGTTCGGGCCAGCCGCGCTCTTTCCCTATTCGCCCAAGCGCAGTTACGAACCGACAGACGCTCCGGCGGCGCAGTTGCGTGCGCTGCATGCGTTGCTCGGCATCGAGCGCGCCGTGCTGGTGCAGGCCAGCGTGCATGGCCATGACAACAGTGCGATGCTGGACGCCATCGCGCAGTCGCCCGAAAGCTATCGGGGGGTTGCGATGGTTCCCGCCTCGATCAGCGACGCCGGGCTGCAAGCCCTGCATGAGGGTGGCGTGCGCGCAGTGCGCTTTAATTTCGTGCGCCGGCTGGGCGGGGCGCCAGACCTGGAGGCGATCCGCAGTCTGGCCCGTCGTGTGCAAGCACTGGGCTGGCACCTGGTCTTGCATTTCGATCCGCAGGATCTGCCTGTCTATCGCCCGTTTCTCGACGCACTGCCATTGCCCTATGTGATTGACCATATGGGCCGCGTGCTGGCGCAAAACGGCTTGCGGCAGGAGCCTTTCGATGCCTTGCTCGAACTGCTGAAAGACCCGCGCTGCTGGGTCAAGCTCAGTGGCGCAGAGCGGACCTCGCAGCTTCTTTCCTCCGCTGCGGGCCTGCCTTTCGAAGATGCGGTGCCCTTTGCGCGTCAACTGATCGAGGCTGCGCCAGAGCGTGTGCTCTGGGGCACCGACTGGCCGCACCCGAGCGTGCGCGAGATGCCCGACGACGGCAAGCTGGTCGACCTGCTGCCCCTGTTCACCGGCGATTGCGCCGCGCTGCAGCGACTGCTGCTGGTGGACAACCCGGCGCGCCTGTATTGGCAGGACTGATGGCCTCGAACGAGGAGCCGAAGATGAACATGACCCAAGACGAGCTTCTGGCACTGCGCCACAGGCTGGAGGCGCTGGCCATCGACTATTGGCACGAGGTGGACTTCAACTGGGGGCAGAACGCCCATGCCTACTACACCGAAGATGCGCTGTTCACCACCAGCCAGAAGTCGCGCACCGGCCGCGCCGTGATTGCCGAGTTCTACCGCGCGCGGCAAGCGCGCGGTGCCCGCACCTCGCTGCATGTGGTGCAGAACTTTCGCGTGCAGCCGAGCGCGCCGGACTGCGCGCAATGCAATTACGTGATGAGCCTGTTCGCCGCAGACGGCGCGGGCGTGCTGCCCTCCAAGCCCGCGATCATGATCGCCGACGTGCGCGAGACCGTCGTCCGGCAAGCCGACGGCGCCTGGCTCTATGCGCTGCGCACGCTGCGGCCGCTGTTTCGCGACGACACATCGACAACCGGCTGAAGAGCCTGAAACCGGAGCCGCCCCATGTTGTTCATCGACCCCGAAAATACCCCCGACTTCAAGCGCAGCCTGTTCAATGCCATCGTGGCGCCGCGGCCGATCGGCTGGATCAGCACCATGGGCCCCGAAGGTTCGGTCAACCTCGCACCGTTCTCGCACTTCAACCTGGTCTCGACGGCGCCACCGGTGGTGATCTTCTCTTGCAATGCGCCAGCCGACCGGCACGAGAAAGACAGCATCACGAACGTGCGCGCGACCGGCGAATTCGTCACCAACCTGGTGACCTGGGAACTGCGCGAGCCGATGAACATCAGCTCACTGGACGCACCCTACGGCATCGACGAATTCGAGCTTGCCGGTCTCGACAAGGCGCCAAGCCGGAAGGTTCGGCCACCGCGCGTGGCATGTTCTCCGGCCAGCATGGAGTGCAAGCTGCTGCGCATCGTTCAGATCGAGCCGCAGAGACCGGGCGACACGGTCAGCAACGTGGTGTTCGGCCTGGTGGTCGGCATCCACCTCGACCCGGCGTTCGTCGACCCGGACGGGCGTTTCGATGTCGCGCGCACCATGCCGCTCACGCGCCTGGGGGGCAACCAGTACGCATCGGTCGGCCCCCTGGTGGACCTGGCGCGGCCGAGTCCGCGACACGACTGAAACCTGCCCGGCAACCGCAACCAAAGGAAAGTGATGACGAACCAGACCCACGACACCGGGGTGCGCCGCGCCGCAGTCCACGAACTCCTGCCGGGCACGGTGGCGCGTGGACAGAACTTCTGGGTGCAATGGCTCGAAGGCTCGGCCACGGCCCATGCCAGCAGCGGGAACGAAATGCTGCTGCTGCTGCCCGACGGCGGCGCCACCGTGCACAGCAGCCATGCCGAGGGGATCGAAGTGCATGCGACCCAAGTGCCGGGCCGCAGCGTCTGCGTGCTGCCGCCCGGCGCTGTCAGCGTGCGCCTTGCCGGGGCTGGCCGTGCCGCGCTGATCGCAGCCTCCCGCCCCGATCTGCCGCCCGACGCGGCGTGCAACCGGGCCGACTACGCCGTGCCCGATGCGCGTGTTCGCCCACTCGGCGCAGACGACTGCTACCGGCGCCGCACCCCATCGACGGCGCTCCAGGTCATGGAGGTCGACGCGATCGCGTCCCCGGCGGAAAAGCCCCGGCTCAAGATGTTCCAGACCGACACCCTGAGCATCAACTGGGTCGAATACCAAGGCCCGCGCGACCGCAGACAACTCAGTCCGCACCACCACGCCGACTTCGAGCAAGGATCGCTGGCCATGGCGGGCGATTTCGTGCACCACCTGCGCGTCCACTGGGAAGGCGATGCCGATCAGTGGCGCGCGGATGAACATCTGCACGCGCCCTCCCCTTCGATGATCACGGTGCCGGTGCTGCTGGTGCACACCAGCGAAGGCGTCGGCCCGGGCCGCCATCTGCTGATCGACGTATTCTCCCCGCCGCGCCACGACTTCATCGACAATGGCTGGGTGGCCAACGCGGGCGACTACGAGCGCCACAAGGCCGCCTGAGGAGCGCCACCACCACGTGGCTGCGCCGGCGCCGCCTGCACTGCACCCGCCATGGCATCCTTTGCCCCCATTCGCGCCGTCGAGCGCGCCATCGACGTGCTCGGCGCACTCAATCGCTGCCCCGTCTGCACACTGGACATGCTGCACCGCAAAACCGGCATTCCCAAGCCGACGCTGATCCGCCTGCTCGAAACGCTGCAAGGCAAGGGGCTGGTGACGCGGGCTGCGCAATATGGGGCCTACAGCCTGACCTGCGGCGTGCGCCAATTGTCTTGCGGCTACCATGGCGCGCCCCGCCTGGTCGAGGCGGCGATGCAGCCCATGGACGATCTGACGCGCAAGCTCAAGTGGCCGATCGCCCTTGCCGTGCCCGACCATGACGCGGTCGTGATCCGCTACAGCACGATCCCCACCTCGCCGCTGTCGCTGCTGCATTCGAGCATCCACATGCGCCTGAGCCTGGTCAGCCGCGCGCTCGGGCGCGCCTATCTGGCCTTCTGCACGGCGCAAGAGTGCCGCGCCCTGCTGGACATCCTGGCGCTTTCCGACGAGCCGGAAGACGCACTCGCAGGGCAACCGCGCACCGTGCAAGCGATGCTGCGGCAGATCCGGCAGCAGGGCTACGCCTTGCGCCTGCCCGGTGTCCGGCCGGTCTCCAACACCTTGGCCGTGCCCGTGTTCGAAGGCCGCAGGGTCGTGGCCAGCATCGGGCTGACCTGGATCGCCTCGGTGCTCAGCCAGGAGCAGGCCGTGCAAAAATTCCTGCCCCCCATGCAGGAGATGGCCCGCCAGATCAAGGAACGGCTGGGCGGGCTTTAGTGTCGCGTCACCGATCATCTGTCGGTCCGCGCTGGCCATCGAAGCGCATCGCGGCGTTGCATCGCTTGCCAATACGCTCGGTATTGGCTGCGCGATGCGCCTTGCGCTGCGCTCCGATGGCTGCGCGCAGCCTACGACATCTGATCAGTGACACGACACTAGGGGGTTACGCTGAAAAGCCCCCACTTGCGCAGAAGCATCAGGAACGCACGCGCGTCCCAATTCGATCCCAACGAACCGCCCCAGCGCTGTGCTGTCCAGCGGCGCTTCCTCGCTGGCAGCCTGCGCTGCGCTCCAGACCCGCTGTCGGGCGTCCACCTCGACCCTTCGGGTACTGCGGCTTGGCCACCTCGCACCGTTGCGTCTACGGCGCGGTCTCGTCCATCGTTTGAAGGAATACATCGCGCCTGGTTTGGCGACGGTACGGTTCGAATCCGGCGCCTCGATCAGCGGCCATTGGCTGCCATTGCAAGGGTTTGTTGGCTCATTCAGATTGAACGGATGACTGCGCGACGGGGTTGATCTTTTTCAGCGCTGCTTCGGCGCTCCGGCGATGGCCTGCACGGCCTGCCGCAGCAAACTCTGGTCGGAAGAAACGACGAACCAGTTCGCGCCCTCGTCGATGAACTGCTCGCGCTCGGGCGTGCCGCCCACATGCATGCCGGCGAGCTTGCCGGCACGTGTGGCCGCTTGCAGTGTCGCGCGCGTCGCCTGCAACACTTCGGGGGCGCGCGGATCGTCCAGTCCCAGCGACAGCGCCAGATCGGCGCGGCCCACGAACAGGCCCGCCACGCCCGGTACTTCGGCAATGGCCCGGGCTTGCCCGACCGCCTGGGCGCTCTCTATCTGGCAGACGATCTGCGCCTGGTCTCCGAGGTGCACGGCTTGCGCCATGCTCAGGCTCGCATAGCCGGCGCTGCGCGGCCCACCGGAATAGCCGCGCCGGCCGCCGCGGTAGCGCGCCATGGCGACCACTTCGCGCGCCTGTTCGGCCGTGTCGACATGCGGCACCAGCAGTCCGGTGGCGCCCATGTCCAGGCAGGAGAGAATCACCGCCGGATCGATCACGGGAATGCGGATGAACACCGGCAGGCGCGCGGCGCGGCCACCCAGCACCATCAGGTCGAGCATGCCGCGATCGAAGGGCGCATGCTCGGCATCGAGCACGACGAAGTCGAGTGCCGTGGTGCCCAGCACCTCGATCAGTTGGGGCGAACCGGTCTTGACGAAGATGCCGATCGGCGCAGGGTTCGTGCTGTTCATGGGAGCGTGCTTTCAGTCGAGCTTGACCTGTGCGGCCCGGATCACCTGCTGCCATTTCTGGCCGTCGGCATGGATGCGCTGGCGCAGCCATTCGGGCGACCCGCTCGCGACCACGGCGCCGTACTGCTGCAGCTTGCTTTGGCTCGGTGCGGAATCGAGCAGTCCGTTGATTTGCTCATTCAACTGCTGCACCGCCAAAGCCGGCATGCCGGCCGGTCCGACCACCGCAAACCAGACCTTTGCCGTCAGATCGAGCCCCTGCTCCCTGGCTGTCGGGACATCGGGCAGCCCGGGCAAGCGCGCTTGCGCAGTGACCGCCAGCCCGCGCAACTTGCCCGCCAGGATGCCCGGAATGAAAGTGGAGACAGGCGCGGAGATGACCTGCACGACGCCGCCGAGCAGGTCCATCAGCGCAGGGGTGTCGCCGCGATAGGGCACGTCCTGCAGCCGGACTCCGGATGTCAGCGACAACTCGGCAAGCGCCAGGTGGCCGATCGTGCCGTTGCCCGGCGTGGCGACGGTGAACGCCGAGGGCTCGGCCCGCGCCATGGCAATGAATTCCTGGAGGTCGCGCGCCGGCAAATGCTCCGGGTTGCTGACGAAGACCGTCGGAATCTCGCAGACCAACGCAATCGGGGCCAGGTCTTTGTCGGGGTCGAAGGGCATCGACTTGTAGAGGAACTTGTTGTTCACCATCGGCCCGGAAGTGACCAGGCCGATGGTGTACCCGTCCGGCGCCGCCTTGGCCACTGCGTCGGTGCCGATGTTGCCGGCCGCGCCGGCACGGTTGTCGACGATGACGGAGGTGCCAAGGCGCTCACTGAGACCTTGCGCGAGATGGCGCGCCACCATGTCGGTGCTGCCGCCGGCCGGAAAGGGCACGATCAGCCGGATCGGCCGGTTCGGCCATGCGCCGCCTTCGGCCAGTGCAGTCACCGGCACGAGACTCGCCGCCGTGCCGACGGCGCACAGGGTTGCGCCGAGCCAATGTCGCCTGTTCATTTTTTTCAGTCTCCCGGGTGTTGTCATCGAGATGCCTTGCGGGCCGCGTCCAGGCGCTGCAGCAATTGCGGCATGCGGGCTTGTGCCTGCCCGCGCAGTTGCTCGTAGAGGCTGTTGCCGTGCGCATCGATGGCCACCGTGGCGGGACCGAACGCGGCCACACGCAACGTCAGCAAGCGAAATTGCGAGATGTATTCGTTCCAGTGGGAAGACACCAGGCCGCGCAATCCGCGCGACAACAACGGCGCCCCGCCGCCAAGAAAGGACAGGTAGACGCAGCCGGTATCGCGCAGCGCCTGCACGCTGGCCGCGTCGAGCCCCCCCTTGCCGCCGGTCAAGCGCAGGTCGAGGCCGCGCACCAGCGACGGCATCCAGGCGTTGTAGCGCGTGCTGGTACTCGGGTTCGTGTACAGCGGCTGCGGCCCGTCCCCGGTGTCCCGAACACAGGTGCTGAGGTGAAAAAAAGCGCCCGCGCGCAGATCGACCGGCAGCGCCTGGCCATCGCCCACTGCCTGCACCATGCGCTGATGCGTTTGCAGGCCGATGCTGACGGTGATTTCACCATCGAGCGTCACCATGTCGCCGACGGCGAGTGCGCGCACTTTGTCGCGCGACAGGGGAAGTACCAGCGGATGGAACATGGCGGCTTACCAGTGGAGATCCTCGACGCGGCCGTCGTTGTGGATGCGGGCGGCGGTGCGGCGGTTGATCCAGCAGTTCAGGCACACGGCGACCGGCACGAAACCGTGGCTGGCGGCGTAGTCGATGTGGACTGCCATCGCACTGGCGTCGCCCCCGGTGCCCATCGGGCCGAAGCCCATGGCATTGACGGCGTCGAGCAGGCGCTGCTCCATGGCCGCCAAAATCGGCTCGGGGTTGGTGCGGCCGAAAGGGCGCAGCACCGACTCCTTGGCCAGCCGCGCCGCATGGTCGAAAGTGCCGCCTATGCCCACGCCGATCACGATCGGCAGGCAAGGTTGCGAGCCTGCGCGCAGCACGGTATCGAGTATGAACCTCTCGATCTGCTCCAGCGTCGGGTAGACGAAGACATCGATCGCTTCCCACCGACCAGTGCCCATGGCCTTGGGGGCGCAGACGATCTCGACATAGTCCGCATCGTCGATCACGTCGAAACTCAGCAGCGGCATGTCCTTGCCGGCATGGCTGCGTTCATGGGTCAGCGGGTTGGTCACCATCTTGAGGATCGGCGGATCGCTGCGCTGCACCAACTCTGCGAAGCCCCGGGTGATCGCTGCGCGCACCGGCCCCTCGAACTGCACCCGTGTGCCGATCTTGATGCTGTAGACCGGAATGCCGACGTCCGAGCAGACCAATTCATTGTCCTGCTGCGCCGCGTCCGCGCTCTGCAGCATGATCTTGAGCATGCGCTTTCCGGTGACGTCGGTCTCGGCAGTTTCAGCGCGCGCAAGTGCAGCGCGCGTGTCGTCGGGGATTTTCTTCAGGGAGCGCTCATAGAGCTGCGCTGTCACACGCTGCAGGGTTGCACTGTCGATGGCCATGGTGGCGCAGGTCCGCTTGTTTTGATGGCCATACGATGCGCCGTCGCCGGCCAGTGTTCAAGCCCATTCTTGGCAGTTTTCAGCAGCAGAAAAGTCGCAGCGGCCCACCGGGCAGGCGGCCGGTGAACCGGCGCGGACTGCGCGCCGATATCCGTCCGCCACCGCAGCACCACACCCACCGCACGGCGGGCATCCCTGGCCCTAGTGTCGCGTCACCGATCATCTGTCGGTCTGCGCTGGCCATCGAAGCGCATCGCGGCGTTGCATCGCTTGCCAATACGCTCGGTATTGGCTGCGCGATGCGCCTTGCGCTACGCTCCGATGGCTGCGCGCAGCCTACGACATCTGATCCGTGACGCGACACTAGCAGGCCCCGGCAATTCCGGTGGCCAGGCTAATTCGCCGCCTTGCCGCCCAACCGCCGCAGGCTCCACAGCATGATTTGCAGATCCAGCCACAGGCTCATTTCGCGTGCGTAGCGCAAATCTGCCGCCAGTCGCTGCTCATGCGTGGCCTCTGAACGGTACAGCGCCTGCGCCAAACCGGTGATGCCGGGCCGAACGCTGCAACGTGCCAGCCATTGCGCCTCGGTGTAGAGATCACGCTGCACCGGCAGGTCGGGGCGGGGGCCGACCAGGCTCATGTCGCCCTTGAGCACATTCAGCAGTTGCGGCAATTCGTCGATGCTGGTGCGCCGCAGCCAGCGCCCCACCGGCGTGATGCGCGGGTCGTCACCGCCCGTCGTGAAATGGGGGCCGAGGCGGTCCGCCTGGCGCACCATGCTGCGGAACTTGTACATGCGGAACTCGCGCCCATGCAGCCCCACCCGCACCTGCCGGAACAGCACCGGAAAACCGTCGCCCAGCGCGCTGGCCAGCGCGGCGGCGAGCCAGACCGGGCTGAGCAGGAGCAGCGCCGCCACAGACAGCGCGATATCCAGCAGGCGCTTCACGCGGCAGGCCCCATGCCTGCGGCAAGGCCGGCTATTGCCGAACGGATGCGCCAGCGGTCGCGCTCGACCTGATCGGCGCTGCGTGCGGCCAGATCGCGCTCGGCCTGGCGCAGCGCGCGCACCTGCTCCTCCCAGGCATCGGGCGCCTGGTCGTGCTGGAAGCTGCGCGACAGGATCACCGCGCCAGAGCCCAGCCGCAAATGCTCGGCCAGCACGCTGCGCCCCGGCAGCAGCCCCTCATCCAGGCGCGCAATGCCGCCGAAGCCAAAGCGCAAGCCTTGCGCGTGCACCCGGGCCGCGACCCGATCGAGCAGGCCCTGCGCCAAAGGCTCGAACATGAACCGGCAGCCGAGCGCCAAGTGCAGATCATTGAGCCCGACAAACACCTCACAGAGACCGGGGGTGGCCAGCCAATCATCGAGCGTCTGCAACGCGCCCGCCGTTTCCAGCAGCGCCACGATGGGCGCGCGCCCGGCCACCAGGGCGCTGAAGCGGCGCAATTGCTCCGGCGTATGGAACATGGGCAGCATCACCCAATCGGCAGCTTGCGCCAGCACGCGCTCCAACTCGGCGGCGCTGCCGCTGTGCAGCGGGTTGACCCGCACCATCAGGCGCGCGCGCCGAAGCTGCGCCTTGATACGGCCCACGTCCTCGGGCGCATGGTTGCTGATGAAGGTATTGCGCCCGGCTTGCCGCTCAGCCTTGCCATGGGTTTCGAGATCGACAAACAGGCGCATGCCCGGCAGCCGATCGCAGCGGCGCGCCAACGCGGGATCGTTCGTGATTTGCAGGAAATCCATCATGGTGCGGCAGGGATTATGGCCCGCAGGGCTGGCGCCCCCATGACCCTGCGCCCAGGGTCGCCGGGCATTGCGTCTAGTGTCGTGTCACCGATCAGATGTCGTAGGCTGCGCGCAGCCCATACCGAGCTGTATTGGCAAGCGATGCAACGCCGCGATGCGCTTCGATGGCCAGCGCAGACCGACAGATGATCGGTGACGCGACACTAGGACCGCAGGGCATTGCGCAGATGAGGCCCCGAGAACCAGCCAGACGCGATCACGGCCAGCGCCGCCAGCGCGCACAGCAGCAGTTGCGGCAGCAATTGCGGCACCAGTTCGCGCAACCGTCCATGACCGATGGGGACGATGGGGGCGATGCCATCCGCAGGGCCGAGCCATTGCACCAGCCAAGCCACCACCAGCAAGGCCGCGAACGGAGCCAGCAGCGTGCGCAGCGGCACCCAGTGCCGCACGGCACCCAGCGCGCTCCAGGCGACCAGGGCCGCCACCATGAAACCGGCATTCAAGGCCCACATCAGCTGCTGGCCTGCCGTCAGCCCCAGCACCCCCGCCAGCAGCAGCAGCGCCAGCGCCAGCGCATAGGCCAGCACCGCAAACCGCATGCGCCCCCAGGTGGCCAGCACCGTCAACGCCACGGCCAGCAGCGCCTGCGGCAGCAGCCCCCAGGCACCGGCACTGCCCCAGGCGGCAATCTGCTCGAGCGCCGGCGCCTGCATGCGCCCCCAGCCAAACAGCAATCGGGCGATCACCGGCGCGCCAGCCAGCAAGGCCGCCGCGCTGGCGCAGGCCAGCGTCCAGGCCATGACCAGGGCGCTGCGGACGGCGCGCGCCAGCGCGTGCGCGTCTTTGCCATCGGCATGGGCCTGCGCAATCGCCGGAAAGGCCAGCGCGGCCACCAACTGTATGGCCAGCACCAGCGGCAATTCGACCAGTTTCCAAGCGTAGTTGAACGTGGCCAAGGCCCCCTCGCCGGCGCCGGAAGCCAGCGTCCGGGCGACAAAGGGCAGCGTCAGCGGCAGGCCCGCGCCCAGAGCCGCCCAGAGCCAGACACGCCAGCCCGGCAGCGGGGCCGGCGCCACAGGCGCCACAGGCATCGCAGGTATCGCAGGCGCGGCAGGTGCCAGCGAGGCCGGCGGCGCTGGCGGCTGCGCACGCTGGCCCCGATGCCGCAAACGCCATCCCTGCCACAGCAGCCGCAAGACCACGGCGAGCAGCAAAAAGGCGCCCAACCCGGGCCCGTCAGCCACGCCCGCCCCCGTCCCGCCGAGCAGGAGCAGGGCCGCAATCAGCACGCCGTTGACGAGCAGGTTGGCGCTGTACAGGCCGACGACATCGCGCTCATGCTGCAGCCGCGCCGCCCACAGGCCCGCAAGCATCGCCGCCGGCAATGCCACAGCGCTCCAGAGCAGCGCCTGGTGGGCCGCGCCCTGTAGCGCAGGCGGCAGACCGGGCATCAGCAACGCGCCCAATGGCACTTGCGCGATGCCGATGCCGGCGGCGAGCCATCCCGCCGTCCACAGCAGTCGCCTGGCCACCCGGTTTTGCGTTGCCTGCTGCTGCGCCGGCGTCTCTTGCGCCCAATGGGGCAGCAGCACATAGGCCAATGCGCCGCCGGCCACGACGCCAGCCAGCCAATCGGGCAGGGTCAGCATCACGATGACCACATCGGCCATGCCGGAACTGCCGAAGGCAGCGGCAAGGGCCGTCTCGCGCAGCACCCCGAGCGCACGGCTGGCCAGCAGCAGCAGCAGCGAGAGCAGGCCGGCTTTGAAGAACATGCGGCAAATTATCCAGGCTCAGCCGAAACGGGGCGGCAAAAAACTAAAATCGCCGATTGCGCCCCGAAACAACTCCCCTGAATGCTTGCGAACGCCTCAGCCTGCGGGCGGTCTTTCATGTCTGACAACCATCCATCTCCCCACACCGCCCCGGACGAAAACCAGCTCATTGCCGAGCGCCGTGACAAGCTGCATGCGCTGCGCGCCGCGCAAGCCGAAGGCGGCGGCGTTGCCTTTCCGAACGATTTCAAACCCTCGCACCAGGCCGCGCAGTTGCATCTGGCCCATGGCGCGGCCACGGCGCAGGCGCTGCAAGCCGCTGCCGTCAGCGTTGGCGTGGCCGGCCGCATGATGCTCAAGCGCGTGATGGGCAAGGCCAGTTTTGCCACGCTGCAAGACGGCTCGCTCGGCGCAACGGGCGGGCGTATCCAGTTGTACGTCACCAGCGATGCGGTGGGCCAGGCGCGATACGCCGATTTCAAGCATTGGGATCTGGGCGACATCGTGGGCGCCGAAGGCACGCTGATGAAGACCCGCACGGACGAGTTGTCGATCAAGGTGACCCGGTTGCGGCTGCTGACCAAGAGCCTGCGCCCGCTGCCCGACAAGTTCCATGGCCTGGCCGACCAGGAACAAAAGTACCGCCAGCGCTATGTCGACCTGATCACCGACGCCCAGGCGCGCCAGCGCTTCGTGGCACGCAGCAAGGCCGTCAGCGACCTGCGCGAGTTCATGGTGGGCCATGGCTTTCTGGAAGTCGAAACGCCGATGCTGCACCCGATACCCGGTGGCGCCAACGCCCGCCCCTTCGTGACGCACCACAACGCGCTCGAACAGCAGATGTACCTGCGCATAGCGCCCGAGCTGTACCTCAAGCGCCTGATCGTCGGCGGCTTCGAGCGCGTGTTCGAGATCAACCGCAGCTACCGCAACGAGGGCATCTCGGTGCGCCACAACCCCGAGTTCACGACGCTGGAGTTCTACGCGGCCTACTGGAACTACCTCGATGTGATGGACTTCACCGAGACGCTGATCCGCGCCGTGGCGCTCAAGGCCACAGGCTCGCTGCAAATGAGCTACCAGGGCCGGGCCGTGGACCTGGCACAACCGTTTGCGCGCCTGAGCATTCGCGAAGCCATCTTCCAGCACACCGAGGCCGGCGCCCATGTCGATGACGCCGCCTGGCTGATCAGCGCGCTCAAAAAGCTGGGCCGCACGCAAGAAGCCGACAAGCTCTCAAGCCGCACGCTGGTCAGCCTGCAACTGCTGTACTTTGAAGAGACGGTGGAAGACAAGCTGTGGCAGCCGACCTTCATCATGGAGCACCCCACCGAGATCTCTCCATTGGCGCGCGCCAACGACCTGCGCCCCGAGGTCACGGAGCGCTTTGAGCTGTACATCACCGGCCGCGAATTCGGCAACGGCTTCAGTGAACTGAACGACGCCCAGGAGCAGGCCGCACGCTTTCACACCCAAGTGGCCGCCAAGGACGGCGGCGATGACGAGGCCATGTTCCATGACCATGACTTCGTGCGCGCGCTCGAATATGGCATGCCCCCCACCGGGGGCTGCGGCATCGGCATCGATCGCCTGATGATGCTGCTGACCGACAGCCCCAGCATCCGGGACGTGATCCTGTTCCCGGCGCTGCGCAGACAGGTATGAGATGCAACACTTGAAAGGCCGCTTACCCGATTGGGTGCAGGACTGGCTCCAGATCATCGTCCCGGGCGTGCAGATCCTGCTGATCCTGCTGGCGGCCTGGCTGCTGCAACGCCTGCTGCGCCGGCTGGTGCGCCGCGCCAGCATGTATTACCAGTTGCCCAGCGAACTGCTCGGGCCCATCAATGGCCTGATGCGCTGGCTCATCCTGGCCAGCGCGTTGCTGCTGGTGCTCGATCGCATGGGAATCTCCGCCGCAGTGCTGTGGGCCGCCTTCACCGGCTTTGCCACCGTCGGCGCCGTGGCGTTCTTTGCCGCCTGGAGCGTGCTGTCCAACCTGTTTTGCGCGCTGCTGATCTTCACCGTGCGGCCCTACCGCATCGGCGACTACATCGAGGTGCTCGACATCGCCGAAACGATGAGCCCGATAGGGCGCGTGGTGGACATCAACCTGCTCTACACCACGCTGGAAGACCATGCGACCGGACGCGGCCGCGCCTGGCTGCAAATCCCGAACGCGATGATCTTCCAGCGTGTGGTGCGCCGTTTCCAGGGCGTGCCGCCCCCATGTGCCCCGCGACCGGCCGGCACGACGGCAGCCGCCAATCCCGAACCGCCCCCTACGCCATAGCGGGGCTTGCGCTCCGTCTGGTTTTCCAATTTGAAGACGCAGCGTCGATGTCCGACGCTGCGGTGGCGGGTCGCGCGATGCCGGTGCGGTTCGGAATCGCCATGGCCCCGCGCATCAGGCGCCTGTGGCGGCTGTGGCGGCTACGGCACGCATGGCCTCGGTATGCTGGCCCAGGGTGGGCGCAGCGAATGGATCGGGGCCTGGCGTGCGCTCGAAGCGGATCGCGCGTGTGAAGCCCCGGTAGCTGCCCAGCACCGGGTGGGTGAAGTGGGCCAGCATGTCCTCGGCGATGACCTGCGGGTGATCGAACATGTCTTCTGTGGTGCGCGCTGCGGCGCAGGGCACGGCCTGGCCGAACAGTGCCTCCCATTCGAGCGCGCTGCGTGCCGCCAGGGCTTGGTGCAACCGGGGCAGGAGTTCGGCGACATGCCGGGCGCGTTTGCGCACCGAGTCGTAGCGCTGGTTGGCGGCCAGTTCGGGCAGGCCCACCTTGTCACACAGCGCGCTCCAGAAATGGGGCGTGTTGGCTGAGATGTAGAGATAGCCCTCCTTGGTCGGGTGGATGCCGGTGATGCCGCCCGAACGCATGTCGCGCCCCATGTCCCGGGGTTCGCCTTCGGCCCAGACCAGCCGCGCCGACTGCATGGCCAGCGCGGTGCGCAGCAGCGAGATGCCCACCCGCTGGCCCTGGCCGCTGCGCTCGCGCTCGTACAGCGCCGAGGCCACGCCCGCCGCCACCAGGGCCGATGCGTGGTAGTCCACGACCGAGCCGTAGAGGATCTCGGGCGGCTGGCCCCGCTTGCCTTGCAGCGTGCACATGCCGGTCATGGTCTGCAGCACCTGGTCATAGCCGGCCTTGTCCTTGAGCGGTCCGCTCTCGCCATAGCCGGTGACGCTGCAATGGACGAGGCGTGGATTGAGCGGCCGCAGTTGCTCATACGCAATGCCCAGGCGCTGTGGCACGCCGGGGCGAAAGTTGTGCACCAGCACATCGGCCGTGCGCACCAGCGCCATCAGCAATGCATGGTCGGCGGGCTGCTTGAGGTCCAGCACCATGCCGATCTTGCTGCGGTTCACGCCGACGAAGGCGCGGCTCTCGGCCGCCAGTGTCGAGGGGTATTGGCGCAGGTTGTCGCCCGTGGGCGGCTCGATCTTGATGACCTCGGCGCCTTGATCGGCCAGCAAGGCGCAGCCATAGGGCCCGGCGATGTAGGCGCTCAGATCGAGCACCCGCAGACCACTGAGCGGGCCTTGGGGGCCGCTGCGCAGGGGCAATGCGCTGGAGTTCGGGTGCTCGGGGGCAAGGGGCATGGGATTCTCCGAAGGGCGGAAAAAGTGGCTGGACACCTCTGTGGGTGGGCACCGATCAATCCGCCGCAATGCCCTGTTGCCTGGCCAGTTTCTTCCAGCGCTCGACATCGCTGGCGATCAGCGCGCCGAATTGGGCCGGCGAGAGCGGCGTGGCGATGGCGCCTTCCTTCAGGAAGTTGCCGGCGATCTGCGGCTTGGCCAGTGTCTGGTTGACCGCCTGGTTGAGCTTGCCGACCACATCGGCGGGCGTTCCGGCCGGTGCCAGCAGGCCCCACCACAGCTCGAACGCATAGCCGGGAACGCTGCTTGCCAGTGGCAGCAGTTCGGGAGCGATGGGGCTGGGCTCCAGGCTGGTGATGCCTACTGCACGGAGCTTGCCCGCGCGCACCATGGGCAGCAGCGAGGGACCGCTGGCGATGAGCAGTTGCGTCTGGTTGCCGATCAGGTCCGTCACCGCCGGGGCCATGCCGCGGTACGGAATGTGGCGAATGTCCAGACCACTGAGCTGCGCCTTGAGCAGTTCGGTGGCGAATTGGTTCACGCTGCCCGCGCCTGATGAGGCGTAGTTGTACAGGCCCGGCCGGGCGCGGATGGCAGCGATCAACTCGGCCGGTGTCCTGGCCGGAAACTCCGGGTTCACGGCCACGATCAGCGGTCCCTTGGCGAACAGGGCCACCGGCGTGAAGCTCTTGCCCGGGTCGTAGGGCAGCCTCGACTGCACGGCCGCGTTGGTGGCAAAACTCGCGGACACGGCCACCAGCGTGTACCCGTCCGCTGCGGCCTTGGCCACTTGGCCCGTGCCCGTGTTGCCGCTGGCTCCGGGGCGGTTGTCGATGATCACGGGCTGCTGGAGTCGATCGCCCAGTTCCTTGGCCAGTTGCCGGGCGAAACTGTCGTTCGAGCCGCCGGCCGGATAAGGCACGACGATGGTGATCGGCTTGTCGGGCCAGGTCTGCGCATGGATCGATGGCAGCGCACCCGGCGCACCGGCCAGGGTGATGGCGCAAAGTGCGGCGGCGCGCGCCGACAAACGGGTGCTGCGTGGCATGGTGGCTGGTCTCCGTGGGGGTTGAAATCGTCTCGGCCATGAATCGGCGTCAGGGCGGCAAATCCAGCGCCCGTGCGCTGTCCACGATGGCCTGTGCGCGCGCGACGAACGGTTTGTCGACCATCTGTGCGTCCACCAGGTAAGCGCCCGTACCCTGGGCGTCTGCCACGCGGGCGGCGTCGAGCACTTTGCGGGCCTGCGCTATCTCGCAGTCAGAGGGGCGGTACACCGCATTGGCCACAGCGACCTGGCTGGGGTGGATGCAGGACTTGCCTTGAAAGCCGAGCCGCCGCGATAGCTCGGCCTCGGCGCGAAAGCCGTCGATGTCGTGGATGTCGGCAAACGCGGCGTCGTAGGCCGCGATGCCGGCCTCGCCCGCCGCCAGGCGCACGGCGAACAGGGCCTGTGCCACGGCCGCCGCGCCGCGCCGCTCGATGCCCAGCGGCTCGAACAGGTCCCCCAGGCCCAGTTGCAGGCCGCGCACGCGCGGCTCCGACAGTGCCAGATCGGCGGCCATGCGCAACGCGCGCGGCGTCTCGATGTTCAGCAACAGGCCGATCGGATGCCGCAGGCCATGCGCCCGCTCGGCCTGCGCCAGCACCGCTGCCGCTGCGCGCACCTGGGCGGCGCTCTCGATCTTGGGCAGGTTGATCAGGCGCAGGCCGGGCCGGACCACGGCGGCCATGTCGTGCGCAAAATGCGGCGTGTCGATCGCGTTGACGCGCACGATGAGGGTCTTGCGCGTGCGCAGCGCTGCGTCACTTTGCAGGAACGCCGTGACGGCTGCGCGCGCCTGGGCCTTGCGCGATTCGGCAACGGCGTCTTCCAGGTCCAGGCTGATGGCCTCGGCTTCTCCGGCCAGGGCCTTGGCGAACAGTTCGGGGCGGGAGGCCGGCACGAAGAGCTTGCTTTTCATGGAGCGCAGTCTCGGCGCCCGATGACAAAAGAAAAACACATGCTCTCTATGATCAGATCACAGAAAATCCATCTTCATGGAAACCAATTACCTGCGCAGCTTCTTGCTCGTCGTGGAGTCGGGATCGATGTCCGAGGCGGCCAGGCGACTGGGCCTCACGCCCGCCGCCGTGGCGCAGCAGATGCGCGCGCTCGAGCGCGAACTGCACGCCTCGCTGTTGGCGCGATCGGGCCGCACGGTGCAACCGACCGAGGCCGGCCACAAACTCGTAGGCCGTGCGCGCGCATTGCTGCGCGAATGGGGGGACATACAGGCTTGGGTTGGCAAGGAGCAGACCGGGGGCGAGTTGGTCCTCGGAACCATCAACACGGCCCTGCACAGCCTGCTGCCCGATATCCTGGCGCGCTTCGTGCGCGCCCACCCGGGCGTGCGCGTAGTGCTGCGCTCGGGCACCACGGCGGCGCTGTACCAGGCGGTGCAAAAGTCCGAGCTCGACGCCGCAGTGTGCCTGTACCCGCCGTTCACACTGACCAAGACCTTCGGCTGGGCCTTGCTGCGGCAAGAACCTCTGGTGCTGCTGGCGCCCCACCGGCTGGCCGGGCGCGACCCGCACGAGTTGCTGCGCACCGAGCCGCTGATCCGCTACGACCGCAGCCTGGGCGGCGGCAAGCAGGCCGACCGCTACATGCGCGCAGCGGGCATCACTGCGCAGGAGCGCTTTGAGCTCAGTTCGCTGCTGGCCATTGCGATGATGGTCAGCCAGGGCCTGGGCGTGGCCTTGGTCCCGGATATCGACTCCCCCCTGCTCGCGGGGCAGCGCGTGGCCAGGATCGCTCTGCCTCTGGACACCGAGGCGCGGCAATTTGGCGTGCTGTGGCTGCGGACATCGCCCCGGCTGACCCTGATCCTGGGCTTGGTGCAATCCGCGAACGCAGTGATGGCCTTGCGCCGGTCACGCAAGCAATAGAATGAATATCCGTCCGGGTATTCGTCTCCGATGCCAAACCGCCTTCCGCATCAACCAAAGGAAATTGGCCATGACACAAACTGTCGCACCGTTTTGCATTTCCAGGGTTTTCAACGCACTGTGCAACCTGGTGTTCGAGGTGCATGCCGACGCCGATCATTTGCAAAAATGGATGAGTCCGGAAGGGTTCAAGACAATCCATGCCGCCATGGACTTCAGGGTTGGTGGAACTTATCACTATGGTCTGGAAAGAGCCGATGGAATGCAAATGTGGGGCAAGCAGGTATTTCGTGAAATAGTGCCAAATGAACGGCTGACCTCCATACAGTCTTTTTCTGACAAGGATGGTGGCAATACCAGGCATCCAATGTCTCCGGCATGGCCTCTGGAAATGTTGGCAACGACAACTTTTGAAGATATCGACGGCACCAGGACGAAAGTAGCCATCACCTGGCAGCCCTGGAATTCCGATGAAGCGGGCCATTGTGCTTTTGACGCTGCACGCAGTGGCATGGAGCGAGGATTTGGCGGCATGTTCGCCCAGTTGGAAGCCTATTTGAATAGCCAACGCGCTGTCTGACGAAAAGCACTTCCGGGCGCTTTTGAAGACTACGGTAATCAACCAATCAACCAATCATCGGCCGTGGCCGTGGCCGTGGCCGTTTCGGTGCCCATGGGTCGGTGAGGTCACTGTAGAATGAAAGTTCAGGATCGAAAAATGACAGAAACCATAGTTCTCGGCGGCGGTTGCTTTTGGTGCACCGAGGCGGTGTTCGACCAGGTGCGCGGCATCACGGAGGTGGAAAGCGGTTACAGCAACGGCCACACCGTCGATCCCGACTATGAACAGGTCTGCCGGGGTGACACCGGCCATGCCGAGGTGGTGCGCCTGCGGTTCGACCCGGCCATCATCAGCCTGCGCGAGATTCTGGAAATCTTCTTTGCCACGCACGACCCGACCACGCTCAACCGCCAGGGCAATGATGTGGGCACGCAGTACCGCAGCGGTATCTATTACGACAACCCCGCGCATGGCGACATCGCCAACGACATGATCCGCCAGATGTCGCAAGACAATTCGTTTGGCGCGCCCATCACCACCGAGGTCAAGCCGCGATCGCTCTACAGCGCGGCCGAGGACTACCACCAAGACTATTTCGCGAACCACCCGAACCAGGGCTATTGCGCGTTCGTGGTCGGCCCCAAGGTCGACAAGCTGCGCAAGACCTTCGCGCGCTATCTGAAGGTCAGGGATTGATCAGGGCCCGGCCCGCTGCAATGGGTACAATGCGCTCCGCCTGAATCTCAGTGCGACATGTCATGCACTTGGCGGCATGCCATGCGCCAGAAAACTGCAAGGCTTTTGCCGTGACGGCCCGTCCCTGGACAGGCCGCGCGATGCGGGTGTAGTTCAATGGCAGAACGGCAGCTTCCCAAGCTGCATACGAGGGTTCGATTCCCTTCACCCGCTCCACTGCATCAATCTGCGGACTTCCGCAGAAGTCCAAGAGAGTCTGCAAGTCGTTGCCACACAAAGACTTTTCCTCTCTTTGACGTTCTGCCGTGGTCCACTGCGATCCGCCTACAGCCGGGACTTTTGCGTCCATAAATGGACGGGTACGGGGGAATGGGTGTCATCAACCATTCGCAGGCGGCGTCCAGCCGAACCGGCGGCCCGCCCAGACGATGAGTAGCAATCCCACGCTCAGCAGGGCGAGCATCCAGCTGGACTGCTGTGCCAGCGGCATCTGGCCCGTGTAGATCTCGCGCAGCGCCTGGACGAACACGTAGACGGGCGACAGCTCCGCGATGCGCTGCATCCATGCCGGGAACAGCGCGGTCGGCAGGAACAGGTCGGACAGGAAGATGAGCGGCACGTTCAGGATGTTCGTGACGGCGTGCGCGGTGCCGGTGCGCTGGATGACGCTGGCGAGCACGATCCCGAGGCCGGTGAACACCACCGCGCCGGCCACGAGG
Source organism: Verminephrobacter eiseniae EF01-2 (assembly GCF_000015565.1). Lineage (NCBI taxonomy): Bacteria > Pseudomonadati > Pseudomonadota > Betaproteobacteria > Burkholderiales > Comamonadaceae > Verminephrobacter > Verminephrobacter eiseniae. The sequence goes on along the minus strand of NC_008786.1, from coordinate 3,398,117 downwards.
AACGCCGTGGTCGACAGCGTTCGGCCCAGGGACAGGGCGGCCCCATGCGGCGCGAGGTGCGACAGGGCGAACAGGAAGAGGCCGCTGAACGCGCCCAGCACCAGCAGACGCGATACGGCGAAGCCGGCGAAGAAGGCTTCGTTTGGCAGCGGCATGGCCGCCAACAGCCGCAGCCGCGACTGCGCGCGCAGCTTGATGAGGGGCAGCACGAAGCTGAAGAGGCTGGTGCCCACGACGTTCAGCATGGCGATGCCGGTGATCAGGTAGTCGGTGTAGCTCAGGGCCGTACCCTCCGCTGCGGGTCGGCCGAAGATCGCGTTCATCAGCAGGAACAGGATCAGCGGATAGACCAGCGTCCAGAAGATCGACAGCGGATGGCGCAGAAAGGCGGCCAGTTCGATGCGCGCGACGTGCAGCACGAGCAGTGCCGCCGCGCCGCCGTTGCGCGGCAGGGTTGCGGCTTCAGCCATGGCCGATTCCTTCCAGCAGATCGGTTGCATCGGGCGTCCAGAGGGTGCAACTGTCCACACCGTGGCTTTGCAAGTGGACGAAGGCCGCCTGCCGCAGGTCCGCGCCTCCGTACAGCACGAGGCTGCGGTCGTTTTCGATCACGCGCCTGGCGGTGGCGCGCAGCGCCGCTAGCGCTTCCGCACGCGCCGGTGCGGGTGCGACGATGCGGCAGCCCACCAGGTCGAAGCGCGCCTTCACCAGTTCGGACGGAGCGCCGAGCGCATCGACCTTGCCCGCGTCGAGGATCATCAAGCGATCGCACAGCGTCACGACGCGGGGCGAATGCGTGATCACCAGGGCGCCGAAATCTCCCGCTGCGCGACGAGTGCGCACTATGCCGCAGAAGGCTTCCTCGTAGGCCGGATCCAGGTTGGACGTGGGTTCGTCGAACACCGCGAGCCGCGGATGGTGCGCGAGGGCCATGGCCAGTTGCACACGCTGCTGTTCGCCCGACGACAGCCGGCCGAAACGCTTAGCGCCCAGGGCGGGCACGCCGAACGCATCGAACACGGCGGCATCCGACCGGCCGTAAATGAGGCCGTGCAGGCGCTGGATGTCCCGCACGAGGTAAAGTTCGTTGTAGCCGGCGCCCTGCATTTGCAGGCCGAAGTGCTGCCGCGTGGCCAGGGCCAGCCGGCCGGCGGGATCGCCCAGCAGGGCGACCCGCCCGTGGCCCGCCTGCGCGGTCCCGAGTAGGCAGGAGAGCAGGGAGGTCTTACCGCTGCCATTGGGGCCGATCACGCCCAGCACTTCGTCGCATGCGAGGTGGAGTTCGGGCACGCAGAGCGTGAAGCCGTCGGTACGCTCGAAGACGAGGTCGGCGAGTTGCAGCAGCATGGGGGTGGCAGGTGTGATCTGGGGAGACATCGCTCCATCGCAGGTCTCAGCGGTCTTCATCGGTCCTCCTCGGATCTGGCAGCTTCGGCACTGCGCTTGGAAAAATAGAACAGGCTCTCGAGGACTTCGTTCGCGATGCGGCGGTCGTGGTGGTCGGCATCGAGCCGGCAGGTGGCGGCGACCTTGACCCGGGGCGAGAAGGGCAGGCCGCCCGTACGCGCGAAGCGCACGGCCCCGCGGCTGTCGCGCACGGGCATGACCTCGCCGCGCGCCGCGAGGCTGGCCGGAAAAATGTTCATGGGGTTTTCTCCTCAAGGACTTTGCAGCGGGGGCTACATCTGCGGCGACGATCAGTATTACGCCTTTTTGATAATGTTACAGTATTATATTATGCAAGGTGATTGTCAAAAAAGACTTGCATCAGCGGTTCCTTAGTGGGCTTAAGTTATCGGTCGGTTTCACGGAAGATTGCGAAAAATTCATTCAGATGAATGAGGGATATCCATGGTGTTGTTGCTGTCTCGCAGATATTGGTTGGCCACCGGGGTCGGTGGCATGGTGGCCGGCTGGCCCAGCTCAGCGCCAGCAGCGCCCGACGCGCAGACGCTGCTGGCCCAGTCGGACCGTGCGCGCGGCAGCGGCATGCCTGGGGTCGTTTTCCTGGTCCACGTGCGCAACGAGAAGTCGCCCGGCGAAGTCGAGGAGGACGCGGAAGTGCTGATGCGTGTGAAGGCGGCCCGCGACGGGTCCAGCACTGCGGAAATCATTGAACCGCTGCGAACGAAAGGTCTGCGTCTGTTGCAGGTGCAGCGCAATATGTGGATCTATCGTCCCACGATGAAGAAGCCGGTGGCGATTCCGCCGCGGCAGCGCCTCTCGGGCCAGGCGTCGCTGGGCGACATCGCCTCGACCGGCTACGCCCGCGACTACGTGGCGACCTATCTGCGCCGTGACAGCTACAAGGGCGAGACCAGCCACGTGCTCGAACTCACTGCCGGCAGCACCAACACCACGTACGACCGCATCATCTACTGGGTGTCTGAGCGCACCGGCCACGGCATCCGCGCAGATTTCCTGTCCGTCTCCGGCAAGCCGGCCAAGTACGCCGACTTCCGCTACGAACAGAAGGTGTCGTACGAAGACCGCGTCATTCCCTTCATGAGCCACATGGTCATTCACGACGCGCTGACGACCGACGTCACCACGCCACGCTCACCTATAGCAGCATTCAGGGCCAGACCCTGTACGCCTCCGAATTCAGCCTCGGGGGCTTCCATTGAAACGGCTGGCTGGAAGACTGGTCGCCCTCGCGGGGCCCTTGCTGTTTCACTGCGTGGTCCAGGCGCAAACCCAGACGCAGGATTGGGACGTGACCACGAGCGCCGAGATCTGGACGCTCGGCCAGCATCAAGTCCTCAATACGAAAGCGCCGTTCAATCCGCACAACCGCGTGATTGATCTAGCGCGCCACAGCGTTGCGACGGAACTGCTCTGGGAGACCCGAGGCCAATCCGGCCCGCTCGCCTTCAAGTTGCGCGTGCGCGGCGTGAACGAGCACTGCGATTGCGCCGTCGACGGCGTGCATGGCGAGGTCTACGCGAGCCAGGCCTACGTGAAATGGCAGATCGACGACAAATCGTCGATCATCGCCGGCCGGCAGTTGCTCGCCTGGGGGCCCGCCATCTACCGACTGCCCTCAAACCCGTTCTATTTCGACGCGGGCCGCACGAACCTGTTCCGCGAGTCGTCTGGGCTCGACGCCATCCAGTACGCAACCTACCGCGGTGACTGGTCGTTGTTCGCGGCCCAGGTCCTCGACAGCGGGTACGTAGGCGGCCGCGAGGGCGAGAACTTCAACGGCAGCCAAATCGGCAGCACGGAATTCCGTCGCTCGACGCTGCTGCGCGCGCAATACCAGCATGCCGCCACCACGCTCGGCACCGTCGTGGCCCGGCAACACCATGGCAGCGGATTCGTCGGCGGCTACGGTGCGTGGAGCTTCGAGGACGGGTGGCTCCTGTGGAGCGAAGTCGGCTGGGGCCGTCGCCCCTGGTCACTGAAGGCGGGACCCGGCAATGATCTCGCGCTGGTCGTCGAGCGGCCTTCGCGCCCGATGGCGACGGCGCTACTCGGTGCGTCGTACACGAACGACAAGGCCCAGACCTTCCAGGCGGAATACCTCTACGACGGCCACGGCCTCAGCCACGACGAATCGGACGCTCTGGCGGCGGTGGGTTCGCGGGTGGGCAGCCTGCTGGGCGGACCCCGCACAGGCCAGGCGCTCAATACCTTGTTCGAGGGGGCTCGCTACGCGCCCGTCTCGACGAACCGGCACTACCTCGCATTCTCTTGGCAGGGCACCGCTCAGCGCGAAAGGCTGCTCGGGCGCGTTACCTGGCACGGCAATCTGGTAGATGCCAGCCATCGCACGTCGTTCTACGTGGAGTACGCGTTCAGCCGCCGTGTGAGCGGCCTGCTGAGCCTAGTGTCGCGTCACCGATCAGATGTCGTAGGCTGCGCGCAGCCATCGGAGCGTAGCGCAAGGCGCATCGCGCAGCCCATACCGAGCTGTATTGGCAAGCGATGCAACGCCGCGATGCGCTTCGATGGCCAGCGCAGACCGACAGATGATCGGTGACGCGACACTAGGGCTCGATAAGGGGCGGTCCGACGACGAATTCGGCTCGCAGTTGCGCCGCCGCTTCACGGCCGGACTCAAGTACCGCCTGTTCTGAGACTTCACTTCAACTCCAGGAGCACCCATGCACATCCGATCGAATGCACGCCTCGCCGCGCTCGTTCTCGCCGCGCCGGCCCTGGCGCAGGCGGCCGACCTCACGCTGGAAGTCAAGAACGTGCAGGGCACCAGCGGCCAGATCCTCGTTGCGCTGTTCAACAAGGCCGAAGGCTTTCCGCACACCTATTGGAAAACCGGCGAAGTGGTCGCCACGCCCGGCGTGGTGAAGTTCGTGTTCACCGGCATTCCGGAAGGCACCTATGCGGCCACGGCCTTCCACGACCAGGACAACAACAAGAAACTGCGCACCAACGGCCTCGGCATTCCGACGGAGCCCCTCGCGTTCTCGAACAACGCCATCGGCAGGAACGGCCCGCCCGCCTTCTCGGATGCGTCGTTCAAGTTCACGGGCACGCCGCAGACTGTCACGCTGACGCTGAAGTGAGCGGCGCGTCGGGCATCTGAACGGAAGACAACGCCATGGCCGATGTCCCTCTGCTTGAACGCAAAGGCGTGCGTCGCAGCTTCGCGCTCGGGAAAACCGAGGTGCCCGCGCTGCGGTCCGTGGACCTGCGCATCGCCACCGGCGAGATGGTTGCGATCTGTGGATCTTCGGGCAGCGGCAAATCGACGCTGCTAAATCTGCTGGGGTTGATCGGCTTCGCGAATGCCTGGATCTTCCATGGGCCGCACCAGGAGAAGCTGAGTAAGACCTTCAAGACCCTGATCGGTGAGCGCGCGACCTTGGTGCCCATCACGCGCACGGGCAACAATGCGCTCGACTTCCACCTCTCGTTCTACCTTGGCTACGTTGCTGCCAAGCACCCCGACGCACGGCTTGTTGTGGTCGCCAACGACAAAGGCTAGTGTCGCGTCACCGATCAGATGTCGTAGGCTGCGCGCAGCCATCGGAGTGCAGCGCAAGGCGCAGCGCGCAGCCAATACCGAGCGTATTGGCAAGCGATGCAACGCCGCGATGCGCTTCGATGGCCAGCGCAGACCGACAGATGATCGGTGACGAGACACTAGTCGTAGCACCGAAAAAGTCGAACGCCTCGAACGACCTCGACACCCCAGCAGCGCTGCGACGCGTCGTCAAGGCATTCAGCAAGATGGGAGCGGAGCGACCACAGAAGAAAACCTCATTCCTCCGGCATCTCTCGTCCATGCTCGGAAAGGACGCGTCTCAAGCAGCGCTCACGGAAGCCGTGTCGTACTTACAGAAGCGCAGCATCGTTGCGATCGATGGCGACAAGGTGACCTCTGTGTCGGATGCGGTCAATGACGGTCTGATCGCGGAAGCGGTCTGGACCGATCCGCTGTCGGTGATCGTGCCAGCGCGCCACCCACTGCTGGCCCACGGCCAAGTCAGGCTGAACGACGCGCTGAAGTTCCCCCTGGTGCTGTGTCACCCCGAGGCCGGGTCAGGCGGCCACTACCAGATCGAGGCCGTGCTCGAAGGCGCGGCCGTTGCGCCCAAGGTGGCAGACCGCGTGACGAGCTTGGGCGTGATGCTGACGCTGGTGGGCGCCGGCTACGGCGTCGGCTTCGCCATCGCCTCGCAGGTGCAGTCCCTGCAGCGCCCGGACATCGCCATCCGCCCGCTGGCCGGCACGCCGCCCAAGCTGTCCACCTATATGTTGTGTAGGCAGGGCAAACCTTCCGAGGCCGTGAAGCGGTTCATCGGGCGGGTGAAGAGCATGAGCGCGCCAGCGGATGGTGCGCTTGGCGCGTGAATGCAAGAGGGCGTGGCTGTGGCCATGGAGACTTGCCGGTCACGACTGACCTGTCCACCCATCGCCTCGGACTTCGATGGCTGTGGGTAGCCGCCACAAGACGGTGATGGACGATCCGTCGTTGCCGGGCCTACGGCAGTGGTGCGTAATCTGGCCTGATTCCGTGGAGTGAACGGAAGAAACCTGTTGTCAATCAACGGGTTGGATGCCGGGAATGGTTCCCCCTTCACCCGCTCCAATTTTCCTGTGCCAAATTCACCTGCGCCCATTCGCCATTCGCCTGCATTGCGGCTTGGGCTTGGCATCAGGCCACGGCGAAGCTGATGGTCTGGATCAGTTTTGCTTCACACTTGGCGACCTGCGGCCCGGTACGGTTCAATGCGGGTCGATCTGGCGCTGCAGCGCCGCGTTTTCCGACAGGTGCTGCGCGTCACCCGCATCCCACACCCACATCCCCGAAACGGCTGCGGCCCATGCCAGGGACGCAGGCGCATCGGGAGATGTTTCACTTCATTTGGAACCGATATGGAAAGTTTCGACGCAATCGTCATCGGCGCCGGCGTCATCGGCTGTTCGGTCGCCTACCATTTGGCGCGCCTGGGCAGCAAGAAAGTGCTGGTGCTCGAACGCACACAGATCGGGGCCGGCACCAGTGCCCAGTCCAGCGGCATCTTGCGCACCCATTACTCGGTGATCGAGAACGTCAGGCTGGCGCAGGCATCCTGGGCGGTGTTCGACGATTTCGCCAATTACCTGGCCGATGAGCAGGCGAGCGCCGGCCTGGTCAAGTGTGGCTACCTGATTGCCGCGCCCGAAGGCCCCAAGCTGGCGCCGCTGCGGGCGGCGCTGCAGGCGCAACGGGAACAGGGCATCACCGTGCACTACCTGGGTCGCGAGGAGGCCCGTGAGCGCCTGCCGATCGCCCGCTTCGACGATGCGGCGCTGATCGGCCATGAGCCGCAGGCGGGCTTTGCCGACGCTTACCTGGTCGCAACCAGTTTTGCTCGCGCCGCACGCCGATTGGGCGTGAAGATCGATGAGGGTGTCGCGGTCGAGCAGTTGCTGATCGCAGACGGCAAGGTGGTTGGTGTCCAGACTTCGCAGGGTGCGGTGCGCGCCGGCACGGTCATCAGCACCCAGAACATCTGGTCGCGCGAGATCGAGCGCTGGACGGGCATCGCCTGCCCGGTGGTTGCCGAGCGCCACAGTGTGCTGGCGCTCGAAGGCCCCGAGGCCTACACCTTCCGGATGCCGGTGTACAAGGATCTGGGGTCGCCCGGCATGTTTTACTGCCGCAGCTACGGTGGCAGCCAGATGCTGGTCAGCGAAGGCATCCGGGGCCAGATCTTGGCGCAGCCCGATAACGAGCAGGGCGAGATCGGCATGGACTACATGGTGGAAGTGGGCGCCCAGGTCGCCGAGCGGTTTCCGAGCTATGCCACTGCGGGCGTGGCCTCTTCGTGGACCGGCGTTTACGATGTGACGCCCGATTGGAATCCGGTGCTCGGCCGCCTGCCAGAGCTTCCCGGCCTGGTGGTGGGCTATGGTTTTTCCGGCCACGGCTTCAAGCTGTCGCCCGCCGTCGGCCGGCTGCTGGCGCAATGCGCACTGGGTCTGGCCACCGATGTCGATATCGCGCCCTATGCGCTGGAGCGCTTTCGCACCGGCGGCCTGCTGATCGGCCAGTACGGCCTGGGCGCCGTCTCCTGAACCCGCTGCACGAGCGCCCGGCAAGCCCTCATTCCGCGCTGCGCGGGTAGATGATGATCGACAGGAAGCGGATCGGGCATTGCATCAGGTTCTCGGGCCCATGCAGGGCCTGGCCGTCGAAACTCAGCGCATCCCCGGGCTCCAGCACATAGGTCTGCTGTCCGCAGCGATATTCGATGACCCCTTCGAGCATGTACAGGAACTCGGTGCCGGGATGCTGAAAGCTCGGGTAGCGCTGCGAATCGTCGGCCATGGTGATCAGGAAAGGTTCGAACCATTTCACCGGCCCTTGGCCGTAGGCGAGCAAGTGGTAGCTGTGCCCGCTCTTGGTGCCTCTGCGCACCACTTCCATGCCGGCGCCTCGTTTGACATGCTGCGCCATGGCGGCGCTCGCGTCGTACTTGCCAAACAGCGCCGACATGGCCACGCCCAGGGTGCGCGCGATGCGCGCCAGCGTGTCCAGGCCCGCCATGGTGCTGCCGGTCTCTATTTTCGACAGCATCCCACGGCTGATTCCCGCTTGTTCCGAGACTTGCGCAATCGTCAGTCCCTCTCTGAGCCGCAGTTCCCGGATGGCGGCGCCCACCGACTCTTCGAGCGCCGGGGCGCTGGTTCCATTGCTGTTTTCCATTGGTTCGAGTGTAGGTGCTGGCATGGCAGGGCATCAGAGAAATATTCTTGCTCGGCACATAAGTTGCATCTTGTGAATCATTCATGTGTACCATAGGGGCCATGTGCATCCCATGCAGCCAGGGCGCCGGGTTTGACAGCATCGAATCCGGGCCTTGCGGCCCACCCAGCAGGAGTCTCGTCCCGTGAAATCCGATGCCACTGCACAATGCCAAGCGCCCGGTGAGCTGGTCTTGCCGCCGCGCTTTGAAACGGTCGGGCCGGCGCAGCAGTATTTGCGCGCGCAAGGCGTGGGCTACGTGCTCGCCCAGTTCGTCGATATCCACGGCGTGGCCAAAGCCAAGTCGGTGCCGGTGTCGCACCTGCCCACGGTGCTCGGTGTCGGCGCGGGCTTTGCCGGCTTCGCGATAGGAGGGGTCGGCATCGAACCGCATGGCCCGGACTTCATGGCCGTCGGCGACTTGGCCACGTTGTCGCTGCTCCCCTGGCAGCCGGGGCTGGCGCGGCTGGTCTGCGATGGGCATGTCGCGGGCCGGCCCTGGGAGTACGACAGCCGCGTGACGCTGAAAAAGCAAATCGCCCGGCTCGCCGAGCATGGCTACACCTTGTTCTCCGGTCTGGAGCCCGAGTTTTCGCTGCTGCGGCGCGACGCGCATGGCGTGCTCGGGCCTGCGGATTGCAGCGACAACCTGGCCAAGCCCTGTTATGACTACAAGGGTTTGTCGCGCACCCGTGCTTTTCTGGAGCGGCTGTCGAACGCGCTGCGGGCGACGGGCATCGATGTCTACCAAATCGATCATGAAGACGCCAACGGCCAGTTCGAGGTGAACTTCACCTATGCCGACTGTCTGACCTCGGCCGACCATTTCGTGTTCTTCAAGATGGCGGCCTCGGAGATCGCCAACGAATTCGGCTACATCTGCTCCTTCATGCCCAAGCCCTTTGCCAATCGGCCGGGCAATGGCATGCACATGCATTTGTCGCTCGGCGACGGCCAGCGCAATTTGTTTGAGGACGAGAACGATGCGCGTGGCCTGAATCTGTCGCCGTTGGCGTATCGGTTTCTGGGCGGATTGCTGGCCCATGCGCCGGCTTTGACCGCACTGTGCGCGCCGACGGTGAACTCTTACAAGCGGCTGGTGGTCGGCCGATCGCTGACCGGGGCCACCTGGGCGCCGGCCTATATCAGCTACGGCGACAACAACCGCTCGTGCATGGTGCGCATCCCCAAGGGCCGGCTGGAACTGCGCCTGCCCGACGGCGCGGCCAACCCCTACCTGGCCACCGCCGCCGTCATCGCCGCCGGGCTCGACGGCATCGGGCGCCAACTCGACCCGGGCGCGCCGCACGACACCAACCTGTACGACTGGAGCGAGGCCGAACGCGCGCAGGCCGGCATCGGCCTGCTGCCGCAGAACCTGGGCGCGGCCCTGGACTGCTTGCAGGCGGACCGCGTGGTCTGTGACGCACTCGGGCCGGTGGTCCATGAGTTCCTGAAACTCAAACGCATGGAATGGCTGGAGTACCAGCGCCATGTCTCCGAGTGGGAGATCAGGCAATACCTCGAATTCTTCTGAAGGAAAAACCTGCCATGTGCGGAATCGTAGGACTTCTCGTCAAAACCCCGGCACTGCGCGAGCAGCTCGGCCAACTCATGGTCCCGATGATGATCGGGATGACGGAACGCGGCCCGGACTCGGCCGGACTGGCGGTCTTCACGCCGCCGCTGGCCGGCGCGCGCAAGAAGATCAGCGTCTTTGCCGGCGACATCGACGGCGGCGAGCACTATGACTGGCAGGCGCTGGTGGATGCCCTGAACCATGATCGCGCCGCCTCGGCCAGCGCCACCGGCCAGGGTCGGCACGCCAGCGTGGCCTTCGAGGCCGACCCCGAAATCATCGGGAACTGGATCAAGGGCTACCAGCCGCTGCTCAAGCTGTTTTGCGTTGGCAAGAGCATCGATGTGTACAAGGACATCGGCACCCCGGCGCAGGTCGCCAGCCGCTACGGATTTGCCCACTTCAAGGGCAGCCACCTGGTGGGCCACACCCGCATGGCCACCGAGTCGGCCGTCACGCCCGACCGTGCCCACCCGTTTACCGCCGGGGAGGACTTTTGCCTGGTGCACAACGGCTCCTTGTCCAACCCGAACGGCATTCGCCGCATGTTGGCGCCCCATGGCATTGCCTTCGATACCGACAACGACACCGAGGCCGCCACGCGATTCCTGCAATGGCGCCTGCGCGAGGGCGACACGCTCGAGGACGCGCTGCGCAAAGGCTTGGCGGTGCTCGACGGCTTCTACACCTTTTTGATGGGCACCCCCACCGAACTGGCGCTGATCCGCGACCCGTTCGCCTGCAAGCCGGCGGTGGTGGCCGAGACCGATGACTACGTTGCCATCGCCTCGGAGTTCCGTTCGCTGGCGCACCTGCCCGGGATCGGCCAAGCCCATGTCTTTGAACCTGCGCCGGAGGAAATGTACGTATGGAAAGCCTGACATTCGATCTGGCCACGACGCCGCTGCGCACGGTCAACCAGTACCTGCACCAGCAGGCCCGGGCCGGATTGCGGGTGCTGATCGTGAACCCCGATGGCGCCCATGCCATCGCGGCAGGCATCGACGCCCCGGTCGAGGTCACGATCGCCGGCCATGCCGGCTACTACGCTGCCGGCATGAACCAGTTGGCCAGCGTGTGCATTACCGGCAGTGCCGGCACCGGCGTGGCCGAGAACATGATGAGCGGCAAGGTCCACGTCAAGGGCTTCGCCTCCAATGCCGCAGGCGCCACGGCGCAAGGCGGGCTGCTGGTGATCGACGGGGACGCCGGACTGCGCTGCGCCATCTCGCTCAAGGGCGCCGATGTCGTCGTCGGCGGTTCGGTCGGCAGTTTCTCGGCCTTCATGGCACAGGCCGGCAATCTGGTGGTTCTGGGCGACGCCGGCCAGGCGCTCGGGGACTCGCTGTATGAGGCCCGCATCTTCGTGCGCGGCACGGTCAAGAGCCTGGGCGCCGACTGCGAGGAAAAGCCCATCGGCGCCAGCGAGCGCCAGATCCTGGCCGGTCTGCTGCACCAGGCCGGCCACGCCGGGGTCGATCCGGCGTCGTTCAAGCTCTACGGCTCGGCCCGCAGGCTCTACAACTTCCATGTCGACAATGCAGGAGCATATTGAGCATGACTGCCGCCACACAACCCAGTCCCGACAGCACGGCGCGCACCCCACCCAGGTTCTCAGCCAACTTCGACCCGGCGGCGCTGGCCGAAATCCGCCGCGCGGCGGCGACCGGCATCTACGACATCCGCGGCGCTGGCACCAAGCGCCGGCTGCCCCACTTCGACGACCTGCTGTTTCTCGGCGCTTCGATCAGCCGCTACCCGCTCGAAGGGTATCGGGAAAAATGCGCGACCGATGTGCTGCTGGGCGCGCGCTTTGCCCGCAAGCCATTGCATCTGCAGATCCCGGTGACCATCGCCGGCATGAGCTTTGGCGCGCTCTCGGCCAACGCCAAGGAAGCCTTGGGCCGTGGCGCCAGCATTGCCGGCACCAGCACCACCACGGGCGACGGCGGCATGACGCCCGAGGAGCGTGGCCAGTCCAAAACCCTGGTCTATCAGTACCTGCCCTCGCGGTACGGGATGAACCCGGACCATCTGCGCCAGGCCGACGCCATCGAGATCGTGGTCGGCCAGGGCGCCAAGCCCGGCGGCGGCGGCATGTTGCTGGGCCAGAAGATCAGCCCCCGCGTGGCCCGGATGCGCTGCCTGCCCGAGGGGATAGACCAGCGCTCGGCCTGCCGCCACCCGGACTGGACCGGCCCCGATGACCTGGAGATCAAGATTCACGAACTGCGCGAGATCACCGACTGGGAAAAGCCCATCTACGTCAAACTGGGCGCCACCCGCCCCTACTACGATGTGGCGCTGGCGGTCAAGGCCGGCGCCGATGTGGTGGTGCTCGACGGCATGCAAGGCGGCACCGCCGCGACCCAGGAAGTCTTCATCGAACATGTGGGCATCCCCATCCTGGCCGCCATTCGGCCCGCCGTGCAAGCCTTGCAGGACTTGGGGATGCACCGCAAAGTCCAGCTCATCGTCTCCGGGGGCATCCGCAATGGTGCCGATGTCGCCAAGGCGCTGGCCCTGGGCGCCGATGCAGTGGCCATCGGCACCGCCGCATTGGTGGCGCTCGGCGACAACGACCCGCGCTACGAGGAGGAATACCGCCAACTCGGCAGCACCGCCGGCGCCTACGACGACTGGCATGAGGGCAAGGACCCGGCCGGCATCACCACCCAGGACCCGGCCCTGGCCGCGCGCCTGGACCCCGTGCTGGCCGGCCGCCGTCTGGCCAACTACCTGGCGGTGCTGACCATGGAAGCGCAAATCATCGCCCGCGCCTGCGGCAAGTCGCACCTGCACCACCTGGAGCCGGAAGACCTGGCCGCGCTGACGCTGGAAGCGGCTGCGATGACCCAAATCCCGCTGGCCGGCACGGCGTGGTATCCGGGCAAGTGAGCCCCCCGCAAGCGCCTGCGCGATGAAACCGGCCGAACGATCCCGACGGGAATCTGCCGTCGGCCTGGGTGGCCGTCCGGCGCAGCGCCGTATGGCGTCCTGCGCAGCAAGCTCGCCCGATCGACGACCCATGGTCCGGTGGACAGCAGGTCAGACAGCGGGTCAGCCCGAGGCCACGATGAAAAAAGTCTGTCGCGATGAATGACAAGCCATCCGGGGAACACGCCTGGCGCGCCGTCGCCGAGTGGTACCACGCATATTTCACCGGCACGGTCCTGTCCACGGTGACGCGCTGCGGCACGCCGCGTGCCGCCGAACTGGTCTACGAGGTCTTTTGCCGGCAACGCAATGAGCGCTTCCTGCCCGGGCTGCACAAACTGGGCATCGCGCACCTGCCGCCTGCCGTCGCGGCGGCGCAGTACCACTACCTGTCCAACCATATCGGCGGCGTGGCGGTGCAATACATGTACGAGTCCGAGCGCAAGGCCTGGATACGCTACTGCGCGCCGCGCTGGCTCTGGTCCGGCACGGCCTTGTGCGCGATCCCGTCGGAAGTCTCGCGCGCCATGCTGGCCGGCTGGCACGCGCACAACGGTGTGTCGCTGAACAACCTGCGCCTGGGATTCGTGTGCACCAAGCAGGCCGTCGATGGCCAGTCGGGCCTGGAAGGCTATTACTACGAATACGAGCGTGAGTTGCAGCCGCATGAACGGCTGCGCTTTGCGCGCAACGAAGACGCGCCCGATTTCGTTGGCGCGGCGGCGCCCACGCTGCCCACGCTGGCCTGGCCGGCAACGCGCCTGGCCAAGGCCAGTCGCAACTACGCCATGGAGTACATGCGCAGCACGCTGGCAGTGGCGGTGAACCTGTGGGGGCCGCACGAGGCCACCAGCCTGCTGCGGCTCACCGCAAAGATGATAGGCATGCAGTTCTACCACCAGACGGCGCGCGCGCTGAGCGTGCCGGCGCAGCCTTCGGCGCTGGCATTCGGCCAATTCATCGCGGCCCTGGCCCATGCGCAGGGGGATTCATGCGAAGTCGGTCAGACGGCCGAAGGCGTGCGCGTGACGCAACGCGGCTGGCGCCTGATGGATGGGGTGGCCGATGCCCATCCCTGCGTGGCGCAGGCCTGGAACGGTTTGCTGGAAGGCGCGCTGGATGCGCACAACCACCGGCTTGCGCTGCACATGAGCAGCCAGGTCGGCGCACACGGACGTGAATTCGATTGGTTGATCGCCCGTGCCTGAGCGCTGGTGCAGGGGCGAAGAAGTGCAGCTTCCAGACGCCTGGCGATCGATCCCGGCCCACGACCGCGCTACACGCTCACGGAACTACAGGCGGCCTCGGGCGGACCATCACAGCCGCAAGCCCGGGCTTGACCGTCCCTGTGACCGGAACCGATACCACGGGTGCCCAGGTTGCCGCAGCGGCTTTGAACCACATTGCAGGCATTCAGGCCGGCGGGATCTGCTGCACGAGCCAGCCGCCGACCGGCCTGGCCGGGCAGCAGAACTTCGTTCAGCCGCCACCGAAGACCTGGGCCAGACGGATGCAGCCGTCCCACATCCGGCCGGAATCGGCGCTGCCGACCAGCAGATGCTCCGGCGTGAAGTACAGCAGCGCGCTGGTCATCACCCAGTAGCGCAGGAACTTGCCCACGGCCATGTAGGCCAGGCAGGGCCAAAACGGCAGCTTCAGCCAGCCGGCCACAGCGCACAACGGATCGCCCACCACGGGCAGCCAACTCAGCAGGCAGGCCGGCGCGCCAAAGCGCTTGAGCCAGTTCAAGGCCCGCAGTTCGGTGGCGCCACGGACCTTGTCCACGACCATGTGCGCACCCAGGCCAAGCCACCAATTCAACGCGCCGCCCAGCGTGTTGCCCGCAGTGGCGACCAGGATGGTCGGCCAAAACAGCGCGGGGTTGAGCTTGATGAGGCCAAAGACCGCGAACTCCGAGCCCAGCGGCAGCAAGGTGGCCGAGATGACCGACACGACAAACACCGTGCTCAAACCGAACTGCGGCAGGGCCAGCCATTGCAACAATTGAGGTATCCAGATTTCCATGGGTCAGGAGTGTAGGGGCGCTCCTACACGGGTCTGCGCCCTTTGCCCATGGTCTGCTGCCCAGGCAGCGGTATCTTGTGCTGCCATCCCCGGTGCCACTGCCTGGCATCGATACCCGAGGACTCCGATGCCCGTCACCCATCCATTGCATGCCACGCCCAGGCCCATCCGGTACTTGTCGCTGGCGCTGGCAGCGCTGCTGGCCGCCTGTGGCCACAGCCCGCCGCAGACGGCGCTCCCACCCCCAGGGCCGGGCCGGCCGGTGTCCACGGAGCCAGCACCGGGCCTTGCCGGGTGCTGGCAAACCCCGGCTGCGCGCGCTGCGCTGCAAGGCGTTGCGCTGGAACTGCAGGCCCGGGGCCTGGCGCTGCAAGTCCGCTGCCAAGAGGGGAACGGGGGGAGCGGGGGGGACAGGGGAAACGGGGGGGACGGCAGTTCGGTGGTGCAACTGCGGGTGCTCGATGGCATCCAGGCCCGTGCGGTGCTGCGCGGGCCGCTGGCCGATGGCCAGGCGGTGGACATGGGCACGCCCTGCGGGGTGGCGTCGCCCGGGGCCGCTGTGACGGCCGGCGGTTTCTCGCCCGATGTGCAGTACAACCGCCAATGGCTGCGCGCGCTGATGGCCCGCCACCAGTTCGACAACCTGCCCGATGCCTGGTGGCATTTTGCCTACCGGACCGGCGCACCAGCGCCGGTGCGCTGATTCCGATCTGCGGATATGCCGAGCCCAACCAGCGCCGCCGCGCCGCCGCGCCGGTGCGCTGACCGGCGTACCGGCACCGGCGCGGCCCCCGGTGCCGGCGATCGATGGCGCGATCCGGCCGCGCGCCAGGGCCTGCGCGCCTGCCGCAGGCGGCCCCCATGGGCGGGCGCTGTGCAGATCGTCGAGGGTCTGCGAAACTCGGCGCTTGCTGAAATCCCGGGTCGGTACAATTTTGCGACCACCCTTCCCCTGCTTGCGCTTGCCTCTTCATGCAGATTGGCTCCATTCCTTTGCCGAACCGGTTGTTCGTTGCCCCGATGGCGGGCGTGACCGACCGTCCGTTTCGCCAACTGTGCAAGGCGCTGGGGGCGGGGTATGCGGTCAGCGAGATGATCACGGCGCGCAAGGATTTGTGGTCCAGCCTGAAGACCTCGCGCCGCGCCAACCATGACGGGGAGCCGGGGCCGATTGCGGTGCAGATTGCCGGCACCGATGCCGCGATGATGGCCGAGGCGGCGCTCTACAACATCGAGCGTGGCGCGCAAATCATCGACATCAACATGGGCTGCCCGGCCAAGAAGGTATGCCGGCAATGGGCCGGCTCGGCGCTGATGCAGGACGAGGCGCTGGCCGTCGCGATAGCCCGGGCGGTGGTGGCGGCCTGTGCGCCCCATCGGGTGCCGGTCACGCTCAAGATGCGCACCGGCTGGTGCCAGCAGCACAAAAATGCGCCGCAACTGGCGCGGCAGTTCGAGTCGGTGGGCATTCAAATGCTGACGGTGCATGGCCGCACACGCGAGCAGGGCTACGGCGGCCAGGCGGAGTACGAGACCATCGCGGCCGTGAAGGCAGCGGTGGGTGTGCCGGTGGTGGCCAACGGCGACATCACCACGCCGGAAAAAGCGCGCGCGGTGCTGGCCGCGACCGGCGCGGACGCGATCATGATCGGCCGCGCGGCGCAAGGCCGACCCTGGATCTTCCGCGAGGTGGGCCACTTTCTGGCCACCGGCGAGCACCTGGCCCCGCCGCTGGTGGCCGAGTTGCGGCGCCTGCTGCTGGCGCACCTGCAAGACCATTACAGCCTGTACGGCGAGCCGATCGGGGTGCGCAGTGCGCGCAAGCATATTGCGTGGTACCTGCGCGCGCTGCCCGGCGGCGAGGCGTTCAGGCAGCATATCAACACGCTGCAAGACTGCGGCGCGCAGTGGCAGGCGGTGGCCGACCATCTGGATGCCCTGGGGCAACGGATGGACCGGCTGCCAGTTGCCAGCGCCATGGCCGCTGCACGAGAAGAACCCGAGGATTTGGCTGCATGAGCAAGAAACACATAGAACAATGCGTGCGCGAGAGCCTGCAGGGCTACTTTCGCGACCTGGGCGGCGCGACGCCCGATGGCATCTACCAGATGCTGGTGCGCGTGGTCGAAAAACCGCTGCTGGAGGTGGTGATGACCGAGGCCGGAAACAACCAGTCCCGCGCCGCCGAGTGGCTTGGTCTGAACCGCAACACCTTGCGCAAGAAGTTGGCCGAGCACAAGTTGCTCTGAGACCGCGCCCCATTCCCGACGACCAACCCGAAGGCGCGATGAAATCACGGATGCAATCACACTGGCGGCGCTTGGCCTTGTCCGCGCAAGGGCTAGTGTCGCGTCACGGATCAGATGTCGTAGGCTGCGCGCAGCCATCGGAGCGCAGCGCAAGGCGCATCGCGCAGCCAATACCGAGCGTATTGGCAAGCGATGCAACGCCGCGATGCGCTTCGATGGCCAGCGCAGACCGACAGATGATCCGTGACGCGACACTAGTGTCGCGTCACCGGTCAGATGTCGCAGGCTGCACGCAGCCATCGGAGCGCAGCGCAAGGCGCATCGCGCAGCCCATACCGAGCTGTATTGGCAAGCGATGCAACGCCGCGATGCGCTTCGATGGCCAGCGCAGACCGACAGATGATCGGTGACGCGACACCCGCTTCGTTCAAACTCCCACCACCTGATCTCATCTCATCTCATCTCATGAACGCACTCCTGTCCGTCTCCGACAAGACCGGCATCGTCGAATTCGCGCAAGCCCTGCACGCGCTGGGCATAGGGCTGCTGTCCACCGGCGGCACGGCCAAGCTGCTGGCTGGCCAGGGTCTGCCGGTGACCGAGGTGGCCGAACTGACGCAATGGCCCGAAATGCTCGACGGCCGCGTCAAGACGCTGCACCCCAAGGTGCACGCCGGCCTGCTCGCCCGCCGTGAACGGCCCGGGCATATGGCGGCCCTGAAGGAGCATGGCATAGCCACCATCGACCTGCTGGTGGTCAACCTGTACCCGTTCGAAGCCACCGTGGCCCAGGCCGCTTGCACGCTGGCCGAGGCCGTGGAGAACATCGACATCGGCGGCCCGGCGATGGTGCGCAGCGCGGCCAAGAACTGGCAGCATGTGGGCGTGCTGACCGACGCCGCGCAGTACCCGTCCGTGCTGGCCGAGCTCCGCGCCAACGGCACATTGTCCGACCCGCTGCGCTTTGCGCTGTCGGTGGCGGCGTTCAACCGCATTGCGCAGTACGACGCTGCGATCAGCCACTACCTGTCGTCGCTGCGGTTCGAGGCCGACCGTTGCATCGACGACAGCGCGGTGCCGGCGCGCATGCAGTTCCCCGGCCAGAGCAACGCCATCTTCAGCAAGGTGCAAGACCTGCGCTATGGCGAGAACGCGCACCAGCAGGCCGCGCTGTATCGCGAACTGCACCCGGCCCCCGGCTCCCTGGTCACGGCCGAGCAATTGCAGGGCAAGGAGCTGTCCTACAACAACCTGGCCGATGCCGATGCCGCCTGGGAATGCGTCAAGAGCTTCGACGCTGCGGCCTGCGTGATCGTCAAGCACGCCAACCCCTGCGGCGTGGCGCTGGGCCTGGACGCAGCGAGCGCCTACCGCAAGGCTTTGCGGACCGACCCGACCAGCGCCTTTGGCGGCATCATCGCCTTCAACTGCGTGGTCGACGACGCGGCCGCCCGGCAGCTCGGCCAGCAGTTCGCCGAGGTGCTGCTGGCCCCTGACTTCAGCGCGCAGGCGCTGGAGATCTTCAAAGCCAAGGCCAATCTGCGCCTGCTCAGGATTGCGCTGCCCGTCCAGACCGGCCAGGAGGGCAAAGAGCGCGGCCGCAACGCGCTCGATGCCCGGCGCATCGGCTCCGGGCTGCTGCTGCAAACGGCAGACAACCAGGAGCTGTCGCCGAGCGCGCTGCGGGTCGTGACGCACAAGCGGCCCGGCCCCGAAGCGCTGCAAGACCTGCTGTTCGCCTGGAAGGTCGCCAAATACGTCAAGAGCAATGCCATCGTGTTCTGCAAGGACGGCATGACCATGGGCGTCGGCGCTGGCCAGATGAGCCGCCTGGATTCGGCACGCATCGCCAGCATCAAGGCGCAGCAGGCCGGGCTGACGCTACAGGGCACGGCCGTGGCCAGCGACGCCTTCTTCCCCTTCCGTGACGGCCTGGATGTGGTGCTCGACGCCGGCGCCAGTTGCGTGATCCAGCCCGGCGGCTCGGTGCGTGACCAAGAGGTCATCGATGCGGCCAACGAGCGCGGCGTGGCCATGGTGTTCAGCGGCCTGCGGCATTTCCGCCACTGAGGGGCATCCGCGGCATCGAGGTGATGGCGGCCCCGGGCGCATCCATTGCATGGCCCCTGCCGCTATGGTTTTGCCAGCGTCTTGAACACCTCGCGCGCCGCAGCCACGGTGGCTGCAATGTCCTCGTCGCTGTGCGCTGCGCTGACAAAGCCGGCCTCGTAGAGCGCCGGCGCGATGTAGATGCCGCGTTCGAGCAGGCCGTGGAACAGTTGGTTGAAGCGTGCGCTGTCGGTTTGCAGCACCTGGGCGTAGTTCCGGGGCAGCGCCGGCAGCAGAAAGAAGCCGAACATGCCGCCTTCGCTGTCCGCGCTGAAAGCCACGCCTTCGGCCGCCGCAGCGCCCCGTAGCCCCTCGACCAGCGCCCGGGTGCGGGCCGACAGCGCGGCAAAAAAGCCCGGTTGGCCGATGGCGCGCAGCGTCGCCAGGCCGCAGGCCGTGGCCACCGGGTTGCCCGACAAGGTGCCAGCCTGGTAGACCGCACCCAATGGCGCCAGGTGTTCCATCAGCGCGCGCGACCCGCCAAAGGCGGCCAGCGGCATGCCGCCGCCAATCACCTTGCCGAGCACCGTCAGATCGGGTTGGAAGCCTGGTATGTCCCGGGCGTACAGGCTTTGCGCGCCGCCCGGCGCCACCCGAAAGCCGGTCATCACCTCGTCGAGCACCAGCAATGCGCCGTATTCGCTGCACAACTCGCGGCAGCGGCGCATGAAGGGCACGCTGGCGCGCACCAGGTTCATGTTGCCGGCGATCGGCTCGATGATCAGGCAGGCCAGTTCCTTGCCGTGCAATGCAAAGGCTCGTTCGAGCTGCTCGATGCTGTTGTATTCGAGCACCAGCGTGTGCTGCACCACCTCGGCGGGCACGCCGGCGCTGGTGGCGTTGCCGAAGGTGGCCAGGCCCGAACCGGCCTTGACCAGCAGCGCATCGGCATGGCCGTGGTAGCAGCCCTCGAACTTGATGAGCTTGCTGCGGCCGGTGGCGCCGCGTGCCAGGCGGATCGCGCTCATGCCGGCCTCGGTGCCCGAACTGACCAGGCGGATCATCTGCATCGATGGCAGCAGGCGCAAGATGGCCTCGGCCAGTTCCAACTCGCGCTCGGTGGGGGCGCCAAAGCTCAGACCCTCCAGCGCTGCCTGCTGCACCGCTTCGAGCACCGCCGGGTGGCCATGCCCCAGAATCATCGGTCCCCAGGAGCCGATGTAGTCGATGAAACGCTGGTCGTTGGCGTCCCAGAAGTACGCGCCCCGGGCGCGCTTGACGAAGCGGGGCGTGCCGCCGACTGCCTTGAAGGCCCGGACTGGCGAGTTCACGCCACCGGGAATGAGCGCCTTGGCGCGCTCGAACAGCGGGATATTCAGATCAGTGTTTGGTGTCATGGGGTGGCATCACAAAGCCTTCCAGGGCCTGTGCATCGTCAATGGTGGGATTGTCTTCTTCGGCGTCCCGGGCATCGTCGGCGCCGGGCGCGGCCCAGAACATGCGGTCGGGAAGGATATGCCCCATTCCGGGGCGAAAGCCGGCGTCCAGGCACCGGTCGAGGTAGCCCAGCGCTTCGCCGGTGGCTTCGCCCAGGTCGTTGCCGCAGGCCACCAGGGCGGTCAGCGCGGCCGACAGCGTGTCGCCGGCGCCACAGAAACTGGCATCGAACAGCTCGAACTTGCCACCGCCGAGCAGCACCTGGGGCGAGGCCAGCATGTTCTCGACAAACTGCTCGGGCAGTGCAATCCCGGTGACCAGGGTGTAGGGCACGCCCATCTCGGCCGCCGCCCGGGCGATGTCGCGCGCCGTGGGGCTGCGCTGGCCGCTCCAGTCCGGCAGCAGCCAGCGCCACAGCGTGCTGTGGTTTCCAACCAACACCGAAGCCTGTGGTAACAATAATTCCCGGAAGGCGTTCAGATACTCGTCGATCAGTTCATCGCGCCACCAGGACAGGTTGGGCATGTACGCGATCACCGGGACTTCATCGTAGTCGGTGGTGATTCTGGCGATGGCGCTGATGTTTTCCGGGCTGCCGACGAAGCCGACCTTGATGGCTTGCACGGCAAGGTCTTCGAGCACCGTGCGCGCCTGCTCGGCCACCACCTCATCGTCGAAGCTGAAATGATCGAAGATCTCGGCCGTGTCACGGGCATAGGCGCCGGTGACCACCGCAATCGGATGCCCGCCAACCGAGGCAATGGCGGTGATGTCTGCGGTCAGCCCGCCGGCCCCGCTCGGGTCGCTGGCGTTGAACACCAGCACACAGGCCGGACCTGCACCCTGCCGCTCGTCATCGTCGGGTGCCCTGCGGTCCGGCGCAGGAGGGAATGGGGGGGAGGTCATGGACTGTGGATCATGCCCGAACAGTGGCAGGAAAGTTGCAGGCCGACGCGCCGACTGCGCCGCCGAGGCCCCATTGGCCAATACAATCGTTGCATTCTATGTGAAGGCCCTTTAAGCTGTGATCGACTCTAAAACCTGGATGTGCCTGATTTGTGGTTGGATTTATGATGAGGCCGAGGGAGCCCCTGAACACGGCATTGCCGCCAACACTGCTTGGGAGCAGGTGCCCATGAATTGGACCTGCCCCGAGTGTGGCGCCCGCAAGGAAGATTTCGAAATGATCCGGATTTGATACGCAGCCGCCGCCGCAGTTGCGTGGTTTATTTTCTCCAGCGGGAGCAATGGCAATTGATCAAAACATTCAAAGTGCTCGTGGTGGATGACAGCAACACCATCCGCCGAAGTGCAGAGATTTTTCTCAAGCAGGGGGGGCACGAAGTGCTGCTGGCCGACGATGGCTTCGATGCCTTGGCCAAAGTCAACGATTATCAGCCGCAGCTGATTTTCTGCGACATCCTGATGCCCAAGCTCGACGGTTACCAGACTTGCGCCATCATCAAACGCAACGCCCGTTTTGCCGATACCCCGGTGGTCATGCTGTCGTCCAAAGACGGTGTGTTCGACAAGGCACGCGGGCGCATGGTCGGCTGCCAGGAATATCTCACCAAACCGTTCACCAAAGACCAGCTCTTGCAAGCTGTCCTGCAGTTTGGTCAGAAGATTGACCATTCCCAACAAGGAGCGATGTAATGCCCATCCAAAAAGTACTGGTCGTCGACGATTCGAAGACCGAGTTGATGTTCCTGACCGATCTGCTGCAGAAAAAAGGCATACAGGTGCGCACTGCAGAAAACGCCGAAGAAGCCTTTCGGCGCCTGGCCGAAGAAAAGCCGGACCTGATTTTGATGGACGTGGTGATGCCGGGCCAGAATGGCTTTCAGCTCACGCGCGCCATTACCCGGGATCCGCAGTATGCCGATGTGCCGATCATCATGTGCACCAGCAAGAATCAGGAGACGGACCGGGTCTGGGGTATGCGTCAGGGCGCGCGTGGCTACATCACCAAGCCGGTCGACCCGGCCGAGTTGCAAGCCAAGATCGACGCCTTGGGCTGAGGCTGTAGCGCACTCATGGCCAACCGCGAAGCCCTGCGAGAGCTACAGACCCGGCTTGCCAGCCGCCTACAGGCTGCAAGGGACGAAGCCACGTCTGTGTCATCCTGGCTGGCCGCAGAGTCCGCCGGGAGTTCTTATTTGTTGCCGCTGGGACAATCGGGGGAGATCTTCCCCTGGGTCTCGGTACAAACCGTGCCCTATACCCAAAGCTGGTTTCTCGGCGTTGCCAATCTGCGCGGCGGTTTGGTCGGCGTGGTCGATCTGGCGGGCCTGCTGGGCTCGGTCGTGCCCCGCACCGAGCAGGCTTTGGCCGATGCCAGCCTGCTGGCGTTCAACACCGCGCTGGAGGTCAACGCGGCGCTGCTGGTCGACCGCCTGGCGGGTTTGCGCGGCACCGATGCCTTTGTGGCGTCCGAGCCACCGGCCAAAGATTCGCCCCCGTACTTTGGCACCACCTATATCGATTCCAGCGGCAAGCGCTGGCAGGAACTGAACCTGCAGATCCTGTCCCGACACCCCGCTTTTTTGAGTATCAGTGTTTGAGTTTTTCTGTAAGGCTGCACCATGTCCGTCAATCAATTTGGCAAACTGTTCAACCGGAATCCCGCCAAGCCGGATGGCGCTGCGGTGGCCGATGAGCAGAAATTCCCGGTCACGGGCGCGCAAAAGGGGGCGCCGCACCACGCCCGCCAAGCCGAGGCCGTCAATCCTGCCCAAGAGGCACCGGAGGCCCGGCAACAGGAATCATCCCCGGCCGGAGACCTGATCGCGCTGCCGCTGCTCGGGCGCCGCAGCGCCGCCAGTCATCAGCGCCTTTTTCTGGTGTTGCTCGCGCTGGGCATCGTGGCGCTGGTGCTGATCATCATCTGGGCGCTGCGCCAGGCCGACCGCTCGGCGCACCAGATCGAGGTCACCGGCCAGTCGCTGATGCAGTCGCAGCGGGTGGCCAAGTTGGTGTCGCAGGTGATGCTCGGTGACCCGAAGACCTTCGCCGACCTGACGGAAAGCTCCAGCACGCTGGTGCGCGGTGTGCACGCCCTGAACGACGGCAATGCGCAGATCGACGTTTACCCGCTCAGTGATGCATTCAAGCCGGAGTTGGACAGCATAAACCCGCTGATGAAGCGCGCCGAGCGCAACGCCGGTGTCGTGCTGGGCCAGCAAAAAGTCCTGACGCAGGTCAGCGAGGCCCTGCGCACCATCAACCGCGAGTCCTCCACGCTGCTGGAAATCGCAGAAACGATATCGTCGCTGAAACTGCAACAAAACGCCCCGGCCGCTGAAATCTCTGCGGCCGGCCAATTGGTGATGCTGACCCAGCGGATCGGCAAGTCGGCCAACGAATTCCAGACCATAGAAGGCGTCAGCCCCGAGGCGGTGTTCATGTTGGGCAAGGACTTGAACTCGTTCAAGGAAATCACCCAGGGTCTGCTCGACGGCAGCGTCGAACTGCGGCTGACCGCGACCAAGGATGACCAAACCCGCGAACAGCTCCAGGAACTGGCCAAAATCTACGAGCAGACCCGCACCCAGGCCGCTGCCATTTTGAGCAACCTGCAAGGCCTGGTGTCGGCCCGTGAGGCGCAGGCGGCCATCATTGCCGATAGCGACCCGCTGCGCCGCCAACTCGAAGCGCTGCAAGCCAAACTGACCACCGAAACCGGTCTGGGTGCCGGCCACGTTGCGGCCCTGGTGCTGGCCGGCCTGTTCGTGCTGCTGTGCGGCATCGGCATTTCGCGCGTGCAGTTGCTCGACAGCCGTGCCCGTCAGGCAGCGGCTGAAACGCAGCAAAAGGAAGCCCGGCGCCAAGAGCAGGAAGCCCGGCGCCAGGAACTGGAGGCCAAACGCCAGGAACTGGAGGCCAAGCGCGTCAATGACGCCAACCAGGCCGCGATTTTGCGTTTGATGAACGAGCTGCAATCGGTGGCCGAAGGTGACCTGACCCAGGAAGCCACGGTGACCGAAGACATCACCGGCGCCATTGCCGACTCGGTGAACTACACGGTGGAAGAGTTGCGCCAACTCGTGGGCAACGTGCAGAACACGGCGACCCAGGTGGCGCAAACCACGGCCCAGGTGGACAACACCTCGACCGAACTGCTGGCGGCATCGACCGAGCAACTGCGCGAAATCCGCGAAACCGGCCGTTCCGTTCTCGACATGGCGGCCCGCATCAACGAAGTCTCGGCCCAGGCGCAAGAGTCAGCCACGGTGGCGCGCCAATCGCTGCAAGCGGCGGACTCGGGCCTGCAGGCGGTGCAAAACGCCATCGGCGGCATGAACTCGATCCGCGATCAGATTCAGGACACCTCCAAGCGCATCAAGCGCCTGGGCGAATCCTCGCAAGAGATCGGTGAAATCACCGAACTGATCTCCGACATCACCGAGCAAACCAACGTGCTGGCCCTCAATGCCGCGATACAGGCGGCCTCGGCCGGTGAAGCCGGCCGAGGCTTCTCGGTGGTGGCCGAAGAAGTGCAGCGGCTGGCCGAACGCTCTGCCGATGCCACGCGCCAGATCTCGGCCCTGGTCAAGGCCATTCAGACCGACACCCAGGACGCCGTGGCCGCCATGGAGCGCTCGACCCAGGGTGTGGTCGAAGGGGCCCGCCTGTCCGACAGCGCCGGCACGGCCCTGACCGAGATCGACCGTGTGTCGCGCCGTCTGGCCGAACTGATCGAGCAGATTTCGTCATCGGCGTCCAAGGAAGCGGTTCTGGCCAACGTGGTGGCCGACAACATCCAGCATATTTTTGCCGTGACCGAGCAAACCGGAGAAGGCACCCGCAGCACGGCGCAACAGGTGCGCGAGCTCTCGCGCATGGCCGAAGAACTGCGCCAATCGGTGGCCCGCTTCAAGATCGTTTGACGCAGTCATCAACCAACGAGCTGGCTCTTGGCAGTCGGGAACAATTTCATGTCATCCATTGATGTCAACCATGCACTGGCTGCGGATGGGCCTTTGGGGCAAGACCTGGGGCCTTTGGCCTGGGTGCTCGACGAACTGCGCAAATCCCTGGACGCGGCAGTCAAGGCCATGCGGCGCTTCGTGCGCGATGCCGAAGCCGCGCGTGCCTCCGATCTGGACGCCCTGGACACAGGCCCTTTGCGCATTGCGCGCCAGCATTTGCACCAGGCCTGGGGCGCGCTGGAGATGGTCGGCATGGGCCCGTCGGCCCTGCTGCTGCACTCGATGGAAATGGCGGTGCAAAAGTTTGTGCAGCGCCCCGAAAGCTGCAGCGATGATGCCGCTGCCGCGATCGAGCGCGCCAGTTTTGCGCTGATCGAGTATCTGGAAGCCGTGCTGGCCGGCAAGGACGTCTCTCCGGTGACATTGTTCCCCCAGTACCGTGACACCCAGGTCCTGGCCGGTGCCGACCGTGCACATCCGGCGGACCTGTGGCCCGTCGAGCGCCGCTTTCGTGAGCCCGAGGGGCGCGTCAGCGCCCCTCCTCTGCCCTATGGTGCGGCGGCGCGTGCCAGCCTCGACTCGACCGTGCTGCGCATCGTCAAGTCGGGCGATCTGAAGGCGGCGCTGAGCCTGCGCGATATCTGCCTGGGCTTCGTGGCGGCGCAGACCGACCGCCGCACGCGCACCTTCTGGAAGATTTGTGCCGGCTTCTTCGATGCCTGCGGCAGCGGCCTGCTGCTGCCGGACATTTACGTCAAGCGCGTGGCATCGCGGGTGCTGATGCAGTACGCCACCTTGGCCAAGGGCGACCCGGCGATTGCCGACCGGCTGGTGCAGGACCTGCTGTTCTTTTGCTCACAGGCCCGCTCGACCGGGCAGTCGGCCGCTGCCGCGCCCTCGCTGGAGGCCGTGCGCCAAGCCTTCGCGCTCGACCGCTTCAAGCCCGTGGACTACGAATTGGCCCGCTTCGGGCGTTTCGACCCCGCCATGCTGGCACAGGCGCGCAAGCGCATCGCATCGGCCACCGAGATCTGGTCTGCGCTGGCCGGAGGCGATCGCAACAAGCTCAAACCTGCGGCAGACCAATTCAGCTTGGTCTGTGACTCGCTGCGCAAGCTCCATCCCGGCAGCGAGAACCTGGCGCAGGCGCTGACGCAGGCGCTGGAGGCCACCGCCCGCTCGGGCGAGCCGCCATCGGCTGCGCTGGCGATGGAAGTGGCGACCTCGGTGCTGTATCTGCAGGCGGCATTCGAAGAGTTGGACACGGCCGATGACCAGTTGGAAGCCCGGGCCACCCGTCTGGCCGAGCGGCTCCATGCAGTGACTGCCGGCGCCGAGTCCGAGCCGCTGGAGCATTGGATGGAAGAGCTGTACCGCCGGGTCAGCGACAACCAGACCATGGGCAGCGTCGTGGGCGAACTGCGCGCCACACTGGCAGAAACCGAGAAGGCGCTGGACCAGTTTTTCCGCAACCCCAAGGAGCGGGCCGTATTGGCCACGGTGCCCGGACATTTCGCGCAAATGCGCGGCGTGCTGTCGGTCCTCGGGCTGGAGCAGGCGTCGCTGGCCGTGGCGCGCATGCGCGAGACGGTCGAACGCCTGCTGGTCGACGCAGTGCCTGAAGCGGAACGCGCCGGTATTTTCGAGAAGCTCGGCAGCAGCCTGGGCGCCCTCGATTTGCTGATCGACATGCTCAGCTACCAGCGCACGATGGCGCGCAAGCTGTTTGTGTTCGATGAGGACCTGGGCGAGTTGCGCATCCTGATGAGCAAGACCCGTGCCCGGGTAACAGATGCGACCGAAGAAGCGCCGGCCAGGTTGGAAGAGCGTTCTGCACCGGCCAAGCCTGCGCCGGCCGTGCTGCCGCCGGCACCGGTCAGCCCAAGCCCGCCCGCAGCCAGCCAGGCGCCCAGCGACAGCGGACTGCGGCCCGCCCCGGCGGCCAAGGTGGCGCCGGCGGCGGTCATTCCGGCGCCTGCTGCCGTCGCTGCTGCGGCAACGCCCGCGCCCGTCGCAGCAACGGCCAAGCCGCTGGCGCGGGATCTGGATTCCGAACTGCTGGACGTGTTCCTCGAAGAAGTGCGCGAAGTAGTGGTCAATGGATTGATCGCCATCGACCTGCTCCGGGCCGAACCGGGCAATCTCGGCGAACAGACGACGCTGCGCCGTGCGTTCCATACGCTCAAGGGCAGTTCGCGCATGGTGGGCCTGAATGACTTTGGCGAAGCGGCCTGGTCGATGGAGCAGGTTCTCAACGCTTGGCTGACCGAGAAAAAGCCGGCGCAGCCCGGGTTGTTGCAACTGTCTGGCGCGGCCCTGCAGGCTTTCAGCCGTTGGGCCGATGACATTGCTGCGGGCGACGCCGGGGGCTGGCAACCGCAGGCTTTCCGCGCATCGGCAGACGCCATGCGTCTGGACGGTACGCTGCTGCCCTTGGTACTGCCCGGCGCCGCCAGCGACGCCGCGCCCGCGCCCGCGCAGAAACAGGCGGCACCAGCCAGCGCCAAAGACCAGGCCGTACCGGACTTGCACCCGACCATGCCGGCCTTCATGCCAACCATGCCGGCTTTCATGCCGACCGAGATGCTTGGCGTCGACCAGGAACTGCCAGCCGAAGCCCCCGCCGACATGCCCGAGATGGCCGAGGATATCGATTTTTCGGTCTTCGCCGCTGCACTGAACGAATCTCCAGCCCCGCCTGCCGAGACGGCCCGACCCGGCGCAACCCCGGCCAACGAAGTCCCGGCAAGCCCGGCGCTGCCGCCGTCCGACGACGACACCGGCTTCGATACGACCGAATGGGTGACCCCCGAGGCCGTCCCTGAACCAGCCGCCGAGCCAGCCTCCGAACTTGCTGCGCCTGTGGACGCCCAGCCGCCAGAAGAAAGCGGCAGTGACGCCGTCAAGGTGATCGGCACCCTGCGCATCGGCATACCGCTGTACAACGTCTATCTGAACGAGGCCGATGAATGGTCGCGCCGCCTGGTGACCTGTCTGCAGGAATGGTCGCTGGAGTTGCACGAACCCCTGCCCGACACGGCGGCGGCGCTGTCGCACGCGCTGGCCGGCAGTTCTGCCACCGTAGGCTTCAAGACCTTGTCGGAAATGGCACGCTTGCTGGAACATGCGCTCCAGCATGTGCAACTGCAATCGCGTGGCACTGCGGAGCAGGCACAGATCTTCACCGCCGCTGCGCAAGACATCCGTCGATTGCTGCACCAATTTGCCGCCGGCTTCCTGAAGGAAGCGAACCCGGAACTGCTGCAACAACTGCGCCAGATTCTGGAAACCGAACTGCGCGACACCCTGTCTCCGCCGCAGGGGGAAGACCCCGCAGCGCCGGCACCCGCCGTGCACGCCGAGCCAGAGGTCGCCCAGGCCAGCCAGGCCGCGCCGGCCCCTGCACCCGCCGCGCCCAAGCCGGAGGCGCAAGCCGCTGCCGCCGTGCCGCCGCCTGCAGCAGGGCCTGTGGCCCCGGCGCTGTCGGTGGTGCAGCGCGACCACGATCAGCATATCGACGACGCGATTGCGCATGCGATTGCGATGAGCCCGGATGCCGACGATGACATCGACGCGATCGATGTCATCGACCCGGACCTGTTCCCGATCTTCGAGGAAGAAGCCGCCGAACTATTGCCCCGGCTGGGGGGCGCATTGCGCCAGTGGGTGGCGCGGCCCGGCAACCTCGGCGCCCGCAGCGAACTACTGCGTGCGCTGCACACGCTCAAAGGCAGTTCGCGCCTGGCCGGCGCGATGCGCCTGGGTGAAATGGCCCACCGGCTGGAATCGGCGATAGAGCAGTTCGATCCCGACACCGTGACCGCCGAGCAGATCGAGCCGCTGCAAGGCAATTTCGACGGCCTGCAGGCGAACTTCGACGCGCTGCGTGCGATTGGCCAGGCCCCGATCGACACCCTGGTGCCGCTGCCGACCGAGGCCGCACACGCGCATCCCGAAACTGGCGCGCCAGCGGCCACCAGCGCCACTGCCGCAGCGGATGCAGTCGCAGCGCCGGCCGTTGCCTTGCGCCCGCCGGTGTCGTCGCAACTGGCGCCATTGCGCGTGGCGGCCAACCAATCGGTGCGCGTGCGCGCGCAATTGCTCGACCGTCTGGTCAACCAGGCCGGCGAGGTGATGATCAGCCGCGCGCGCCTGGATGTGCGCCTGGGCCAGTTCCGCAGCTCGCTGGCCGACCTGTCGGGCAACCTGGACCGCTTGCGCCAACAGCTCAGGGACATCGAGGTACAGGCCGAGTCGCAGATGCAATCGCGCCTGGCGCTGTCCAAAGACTCTGCCGCAGGCTTCGACCCTCTGGAGTTCGACCGCTTTACGCGCGTGCAGGAGCTCACGCGCATGATGGCCGAATCGGTCAACGACGTGGCCACCGTGCAGCGCAACCTGCAGCGGGCGATGGAAGGCGCCGAGGACGACCTGATCGCCCAGGGCCGCCAGGCGCGTGAACTGCAGCGCGACCTGCTGCGCACCCGCATGGTCGAGTTCGAGGGCATTGCCGAGCGGCTGTACGCCGTCGTGCGCCAGGCATCCAAAGAAACCGGCAAGCAGATCAAGCTGAACATCACCGGCGGTTCGATTGAAATGGACCGCGGCGTGCTCGACCGCATGACCCCGGCGTTCGAGCATTTGCTGCGCAACTGCGCCACCCACGGCATCGAAGCGCCGCAACTGCGCGTGGCCGCCGGCAAGCCTGCGACCGGCACGATCACGGTGGACTTGCGCCACGAAGGCAACGACGTATCGGTCGAGTTCCGCGACGACGGCGCCGGGCTGAACCTGCCGCGCATCCTCGAAAAGGCCATCGAGCAAGGCATCCTGGCGCCCGACGCGCAGTTGGACGACGCCGAGATCGCCAGCCTGATCTTCATGCCCGGTTTCTCCACCGCGACCGAAGTCACCGGCCTGGCCGGGCGTGGCATCGGCATGGACGTGGTGCGCACCGAGATCAACGCCCTGGGCGGGCGCGTCGAAATCTCGACCGAAGCCGGCAAAGGCGCTGCATTCCGCATGGTTTTGCCGCTGACCACGGCGGTGACGCAGGTGGTGATGCTGCATGCCGGCGATCTGGTCATTGGCGTGCCCGCCAACGTGGTCGAGATCGTGCGCCGCACGCCGGCCACCGAGTTGGAACAGGCCTATCGCAGCGGCACTTTCGATGACGGCGGCACAGAGAAAATCCCGTTCTTCTGGTTCGGCGCATTACTGCAAGCCTCGATGCGCAGCAGCGAGCCTGTGGGCAAGACCCGCCCGGTCGTGATCTTTCGCAGCGCATCGCAGCGCATCGCCTTGCATGTCGACGAAGTCTTGGGCAACCAGGAAGTCGTGGTGAAAAACCTCGGCCCCCAACTGTCGCGCCTGCCCGGCCTGGCCGGCATGTCGGTGCTGGCCTCGGGTGCCGTGGTGTTGATCTACAACCCGGTGGCGCTGGCCACGGTCTACGGGGATCAGGTGCGCGCCGCCAGCGCTGCCAGCGCCAGCCTGCCGCCGGAGCCGGAAACCCATGGCACTGCGGGCACCGGCAACAAGGTCGCCCCGCCCCGGCTGGCCGGGCCCAGCCAGGTTCCTCTGGTGCTGGTGGTCGACGACTCGATCACCGTGCGCCGCGTCACGCAGCGGCTGTTGCAGCGCGAAGGCTATCGCGTCGCGCTGGCCGCCGACGGCTTGCAAGCCTTGGAACGCTTGCAGGAAGAACGCCCCACCGTGGTGCTCTCCGACATCGAAATGCCCCGCATGGATGGCTTCGATCTGGCGCGCAACATCCGTGCAGACGGCGCCTTGCGCGACCTGCCGATCATCATGATCACCTCGCGCATCGCCGAAAAGCACCGCGAGCATGCGATCGAACTGGGCGTCAACCACTACCTGGGCAAGCCCTACTCGGATGAAGAACTGCTCGATCTGATACAGCACTACGCCCGTATCGCGGTGACCGCAGAGCTCTGAAAACAGCGACGGCATCTCCCTGAATGCCAATGCCGTGACGGCCTTGGCAGGCAACGCACCGGGATGCGCATCTGCGTGCGGGCAGTTACGATGCGCCCCATCTGCCGACAGGCTCTTGCGCAGACCGCCCCACAACCCGTGAGCGATCTGGCGGAGCTTGTAAAAGCATTCAGGCAGCCAATGGAAATCCATTGCCCACGAGTCGATCGCTGCCACGGTTCAGGCGGCTGCGGCCATCCGTGAGCGTCTTGCATCGTTTTGAATTTATTTCAGGGAGAAAATCATGAACCGTTACTTCATCAGCCTGCTCGCCGCCTTCAGTTTCGGCCTGCTGCCGGCGCTGGCATCGGCGCAAACCGTCAGCGTCATCCGCGTTGCCACCGATGCCACCTTTCCGCCCTTCGAGTTTTTCAAGAATGGCAAGCGCACCGGCTTCGATATCGAGTTGATCGAGTTGCTGGCCAAAAACATGGGCAAGAAGGTCGAATGGACCGACATCGATTTCAAAGGGCTG
Organism: Verminephrobacter eiseniae EF01-2; assembly: GCF_000015565.1. Taxonomy (NCBI): domain Bacteria; kingdom Pseudomonadati; phylum Pseudomonadota; class Betaproteobacteria; order Burkholderiales; family Comamonadaceae; genus Verminephrobacter; species Verminephrobacter eiseniae. Next base: position 3,366,238 of record NC_008786.1, on the reverse strand, counting down.
ATTCCCGGCCTGGTGTCGCGCCGTTTCGATGTTGCCTCCTCCGCCATCTACATCACCGAAGAACGCCGCCGCGTCGTCGACTTCACCGACCCTTATTATCCGGGTGGCCTGGTGGTGCTGACCAAGGCCAGCAACACGGCGATCAGGCAGCCATCCGATCTGGCGGGCAAAAAGGTCTCGGTTCAGGTCGGCACCAAGTCGGCCAACTATCTCAAAGCGTATTACCCGCAAACCGAGCGCATCGAGGTCGAGAAAAATCAGGAAATGTTCAACCTGGTCGAAATCGGCCGCGCCGATGCCGCCGTCACCGGCAAACCCGCCGCCATCGAATACGCCAAGACCCGCCCCGGCATGAAGGTGCTGGACAAGCAGGTCAGTGTCGAACTCTACGGCTATGCAGTGCGCAAGGACTTGCCGCAACTGACGGAAGAAATGAATGCCGCACTGAAAAAGGCCAAGCTCGACGGCAGCTATGACAAGCTGGTGCACAAGTGGCTGTCATCCAAATAACGCCAGCCACACCGAGAGGAGAAAGCCATGAGCCTGGATTTCTTACCGGTACTCGAAGGTTTGCCGGAGCTATTGCATGGCGCCATCGTGACGGTGAAAATCACCGCCACCTCGCTGGTGCTGGGCTGCATTTTCGGCCTGCTGGTCGGCATGGGGCGATTGGACCGCAGCAAGCGCCTGCGCTACGGCATCTGCACGGCTTACGTCACCTTCATCCGTGGCACACCGCTGCTGGTGCAATTGTTTTTGCTGTTTTTCGGCTTGCCGCAGTTCGATATTCTGCTGCCCGCCTTCCTGTGCGGCGTGCTTGGCCTGGGCATCTACTCCGGTGCCTATGTGTCGGAAATCGTGCGCGGTGCGATTCAGTCCATCGACAAGGGGCAGATGGAAGCAGCGCGTTCGCTCGGCATGTCGTCCGGCAAGGCGATGCGCACCATCATCCTGCCGCAAGCCGTGGTGCGCATGATTCCACCGTTGGGCAATGAATTCATCGCACTGATCAAGAACTCGGCGCTGGTGTCGCTGCTGACCATCGCAGACCTGATGCACGAAGGCCAGAAGATCATCAGCGTGTCTTATCGCTCGCTGGAAGTCTATCTTGCCGTCGCCCTGGTCTATCTGGTGCTGACCACACTGACCGGCATGGCCTTGCAAAAAGTCGAGCAGCGCCTGCGTGCAGGAGGGGCGGTCTGATGTCCATGATCACGATCTCGCAACTGGGCAAGTCATTCTCCGGCCAGCGCATTCTGCGTGGCATCGATTTGCAGGTAGAAGCCTCGCAAGTGGTCGTCATCATTGGCCCCAGCGGTTCCGGCAAGAGCACCTTGCTGCGTTGCTGCAATGGCCTGGAAGTGGCGGAAGAAGGCAGTATCTCGATCTGCAATCAGCATCTGCTCATCGACGGCAAGATAATCGCCGATCACGCCTTGAACGATTTGCGCACGCAAGTCGGCATGGTGTTTCAGTCCTTCAATCTGTTCCCGCATCTATCGGTGCTGGAAAACGTCACCGTCGGCCCGCGCAAAATACGCGGCATGTCGAAAGACCAGGCCGAAACGCTGGCGCATGACCTGCTGGCCAAGGTCGGCCTGGCTGCCAAGGCCGATGCCATGCCCGCCACCTTGTCCGGCGGACAGAAACAGCGCGTGGCGATTGCCCGCGCGCTGGCGATGCAACCGCAAGTCATGCTGTTCGACGAGCCCACCTCGGCGCTCGACCCGGAACTGGTCGGCGAAGTCCTGCAAGTGATGAAAACGCTCGCCAACGAAGGCATGACCATGATCGTCGTCACGCATGAAATGGGTTTTGCCCGTGAAGTGGCCGATAGGGTGGTGGTCATGGACCAGGGTTGCATCGTCGAAGCTGGCCCGCCGGGGCAGATTTTCGTCAACCCGACGCAGGAACGCACACGCAGTTTTCTGCAAGCCGTATTGAGACCGGCCTCCGTATGAAAGATGACATGAGCCACTTGCTCTGGAATGGACGGATCGATCACGACAGCGCTGGCGATACGCGCCGCCTGCATCGACGGGTGCAGCCCTGTGACGGAGCAACCCGTATCCTACAACGCGGCGCCCATTATTTCAGGCGGAAGCCCTTCAGATTTTCATCGAGCGCATTGCCGGACATGCTCCTGATCGACACCTCAGCCTGTCGCAATACCGTTCGCACGGCCTCGTCCTGCAAATCCGGCGGATAGCCATATTTGCGCAGAATGCGCTTGACCAGCATGCGCATTTGCGCGCGGGCGGATTCGCGGTGCGCCCAATCCACCGATATGTTGTTGCGCAGGCTGACCAGCAATTCGTGGGCAATCAGCCGCAGTTTGTCATCGCCCATCATCTGCAGCGCGCTATCGTTTTCGGCTAACGCGTCATAGAAAGCAATCTCCTCATCCGACAAACCGGACTCTTCCCCGCGCTGGCGCTCGGCGCGAATGTCCTTGGCCAGGGTGATCAACTCTTGCAGCACTTCGGCGGTCGTGATGGCATTGGCGTGGTAGCGCGCCATGGCCTCTTCCAGCCGTTCCGAGAAGGCTTTGCTTTGCACCACGTTGGCTTTGCTGCGTGAACGGATGTCGTCATTGATCAACTTGCGCAAGGCCTCCAGCGCGAGATTCTTGCGCTCCATCTGCGCGATTTCGGTCAGAAATTGGTCGGACAGGATGGAAATATCCGGGCTCTTGATGCCGACTGCGGCCAGAATGTCGACGATTTCGGTAGAAATCACCGCGCGGCTCACGATTTGCCGAATGGCCAATTCGCGTTCTTGCCCCATCACGCCCATTGCGCCACTGCTTTTCACCAGTGCATCGCGAATCGCCTGGAAAAAGCCGACTTCTTCCCGAATGGTGCGCGCTTCGTCAGAAGCAGACACCAGGGAAAAAGCCTTGGACAGCGCCAGCACTGCATCCTGATAGCGGCGATGCGCAGTCTTCTTGCCTTCCCGGCTGCTCTCCCTGGCCGCCGATTTTTGCTGCATGTCGAGAATCCACTCGATGGCGCCGGCCATCATGACCAGGCGTTCTTGCGCTGTTCCATCCAACGTGTAATCGAAACCGTGGTACATGTTGCGCACGATTTCGTACTTCTCCATCATCATCGCGACGGCCTTGGATTCATCGATACCGGTATTTTTCCGGTCGCTTTTCGAGTATTGTCGCAGCGCCGATTTAAGATAATGGGCGATGCCGATATAGTCCACGATCAATCCGGCGGGTTTGTCGCGGAACACGCGATTGACCCGCGCAATCGCCTGCATCAGGCCATGCCCTTGCATGGGCTTGTCCACATACATCGTGTGCATGCAGGGCGCATCAAAACCGGTGAGCCACATATCGCACACAATCACCAGTTTGAGCGGGTCCCTGATGTCGCGAGCGCGCTTGGCCAGCACATCGCGGCGCGCCTTGTTACCGACATGCTGTTGCCATTCTGCGGGGTCGCTGGCGGCACCCGTCATCACGATTTTGAGCGCGCCCGCCTTGTCGTCGGCGCTGTGCCAGCCGGGGCGCAGTTTCACGATTTCCTCGTACAGTCTCACGCAGACATGGCGACTCATGCACACCGCCATTGCCTTGCCATCCAGTGCGGCCATGCGCGCTTCGAAGTGCGTCACCATGTCTTGCGCAATCAGCGCGAGGCGTTTATCGCTGCCCACCAGGGCTTCCACGGTTGACCATTCTTTCTTGAAGCGCTCTTGTTCGGCTTCGGAGTCGTCCTCGATCATCGCATCCACTTCGGCATCGATTTTGTGCCTCTCATCCCCATCGAGTTCGATGCGCGCAAGCCGTGATTCATAATAGATGAGCACCGTCGCGCCATCCTCGACGGCACGGCTGATGTCATAGATATCGATGTAATTGCCAAACACCGCCCGGGTGTTCACACCACTGGCTTCGATCGGCGTGCCGGTAAAGCCGATGAATGAGGCATGAGGCAGGGCATCGCGCAGGTATTTGGCGAAGCCGTAGGAAACCCCGCCCGTCCTGGCATCGAGTTTGGCGCGAAAACCATATTGGCTGCGGTGCGCCTCATCAGCAATCACCACCACATTGTGACGCTCGGTCAGCGGCTGACTTGACTCGGCAAACTTTTGCAAGGTGGTAAAAATCACACCGCCGGATGCGCGCATCAACAGTTTTTGCAAATCCTCCCGGCTGTTGGCCTGCACCGGTGTTTGCCGAATGAAATCGCGGCACCTGGAGAAAGTGGCAAAAAGTTGATCGTCAAGGTCGTTGCGGTCGGTCAGCACGACCAGGGTTGGATTCGCCATGGCCACATGCTGTGCCAGTTGCCTGGCGTAGAACACCATCAACAGGCTTTTGCCTGAGCCTTGGGTATGCCAGATCACGCCGGCCCTTCTGTCACCTTTGGCCTGGGTTTTGACACTGGACCAGCCGTAATCGCGTGGGTCTTCTTGCACCCCCTGCCATTGGCTCGATGCGCGCAAGGTTGAATCGACCGCACGCATGACGGCGTGGAACTGATGATAGCCAGCAATAATCTTGACCAAGCCTGAACCCGTTTCATCAAACACCGTAAAGTGGCGCAACAGGTCGAGCAGGCGGCGATGCGCAAACACGCCCTCGATCAAGGTTGGCAACTCCGGTTTGCCCTTTGGCGTAATCGCCGTGCCATCCGTGGTGCGCCAAGGCATAAAGCGCTCCTGATCGGCAGACAGCGAACCAACACGGGCATGGACACCATCCGAAGTCACCAGCAGCGCATTGGTATTGAACAATGCCGCAATCTGCTGCTTATAGTTCTGCAACTGCTGGAAGGCCGCGAGCAAAGTCGCATTGCCTAGCGCCTTCAACTCGATCACCACCAGCGGCAGGCCATTCACAAACACCACCACATCCGGGCGGCGCTGATATTGCCCGGCAATCACGACGAATTGACTGACCGCCAGCCAATCGTTCTGCTCTGGCCGCTTGAAGTCAATGAGCGCGACCGTGCCCGTGGTCAGCGTGCCATCCTCGGCGTAGTACTCGACCTCCACCCCATCGGTCATCAGTTTGTGCAGGCGGCGGTTTTCTTCGAGCAGCGTTGGCAACTCCGACTGCATCAGCCGGCGCATGGCAACCTGCCGCGCCTCCAGCGGCAGGCCAGGATTGAGCCGCGCCACAGCATCCGCGAAGCGCTTTTTGAGCACGACCTCATCGTGGCTTTCGCGTTCCGGACGCGGACCATCGGGGCCGATATCTTTTTCCTGCTCGATGCGGTAGCCCAGCCCCCGCAATTGCTCTAGCAGTGCCAGCTCAATAGCGGCTTCAGATAAAAAAGCCATTATTTTTTTCCCTCCAACCGTTTGATTTCCCGGTCAAAGTCCGAGAGGTATTCCACATCCTGCCGCTGCCGATAAACATCGAACTCACTTTCCGCTTTGAGCTTCGCCTCCAATGCACTGACCTTGCCTTTGTCTTGCAAAATTGGATAATTCGACAGTTCCAGAAAACTATGCAGAAAGCCTGTCCAGTCGGCCATTTTCATAAGGATGCCGCGCTCGGCACGGTTCTCAGCCAAATCAAGGTAAGCGGAAACGATGCGGTTCAGTTCCTTGACGTGTGCTTCACTCAGATAGTTTTTGGCGACCGCCACATCGGATTTCAATATCTTGCCGTCTGGTGCGTGCTTCCATGTCGCCAAGCCCATGTAAATCTTGGTCGCATCGGCAGATGTGTAGATCAGTTCGGCAGCCGTTTTACCGGTAATCGCCCAATGCAGCTTGTTTTGCACACTGGAGAAAAATTCGCGCGCTAAAGGCGCATCGACGCTGTAGTCCATGGACAGGGCGTAGATGTCGGTGATTTTTTGATAAAAGCGCCGCTCACTGGCCCGAATCTCACGGATGCGCTCCAGTAACTCGTCAAAGTAATCTTTGCCGAAGGTTTGCTTGCCTCGCTTTAGGCGCTCATCATCCAGCACAAAACCCTTTGTGATGAATTCACGCAGCGTGGTTGTCGCCCAGATGCGGAATTGGGTCGCCTGATAACTGTTTACTCTGTAGCCAACGGCGATGATGGCATCGAGGTTGTAGTAGCGGGTCTGATAGTTTTTCCCATCGGCGGCAGTGGTTTCCAAAATGGAAATAACTGAAGCCTCTACCAGTTCTTTGGTATCGAAGATATTTTTCAGGTGTTTGTTGATCGCTGGCACTTGGACGCCGAACAATTCGGCCAGTGCTTTTTGCGTTAACCAGGCTGTTTCGCCCTTGAAGAACACATCTACCTTTACCGCCCCGTCTGGCGCGGTATAGAGCAGGAATTGGTTTAACTCTGTCATGGCTTTGTCTCTTTGTGAGTCTCGAACAGAAAGACAGTCAGCGTAGCTGCAGCTCCGACCGCCAACTTCGCATGGCGAACGCCAAGCCCAGTCGCGCTTCCATGCTTACCATGGCCCGTGCCGTAAAGGCCGCGCAATTCGGCAAGGCCATTGCCGATAGTTCCAAGGTTGCTCAGGAGGCGCTTGATAACGTCCGCACCCCTGGCTGCATCAGGGACTCCTTCAGGAACGAGCTTTAACTCCTTGAGCGTTTCCTTTGTTAGCGTCGAGACATCGGGAGTGCCCGATATTGGCTTGCCGCACTCGGCAAGGATTGTTTTGCAGCAGGTCTCGATGAGTTCCTTGGCAGTTCCGATGGCAAGGCTTGGGTCGGTCTCGACGGAAGCCTCCAAGCGCTGAATTTGCTTCGCGAGGTGATTGGCGTTTAGAACCTTCGTATGCTCCTTAAGCGGATTAAGACTCGGACTGCCTGCGAGGAGCCGCGTGGCGATCTGGCGGCACGTATCGGCGAGAGCTTTTGCTTCGGCAGTTTTCTCGGCATTGAGTGACGCGTCGTAATCAATCAAGGCGAGCAGTAGCGTGCCGACGGTGTAGTCGGGTTCGAGTTTCCAGAAGGCGCGGAGCTTTTTGGCCTTCGATATCCCCGCCGAGGCGTATTTCTCTTCACGAATGCCCGGAAACCAGTCCATAGTCATACCGCCGCTCCGACGATGCGCTCGGCATCTTGTATGCGCAGTTCACCTGAAATTAGCTTGGGTAGCAGGGTGCCGCGCAGTCTGGCGAGGGAGCGGGAATCGTTGCCGTTACCGAAAATTGCATCGAACACGCTGGTGGCAGTTCGCTCGAATTGCTGAAGCACAGGTTCAGGCGGTAGCACGAAACGTACGGCATCGAATGTCTGGCGTGTAATGGTCGAGAACACGGAACCGTGTGCCATCACCTTAAGCTGTTCAACCATGCACTGCGCAGAAAGAAATACGAAATAATCACCAGATCCGTTCTTACCCCGCAACGCATAGCACGATTGATTGAATGTCATGTCGCGCCCAGCAATCCCCAAATTACCAACAGTGCCGCGCGCAGAAATGATGGTGGTGCCCTTGGCAATCATTCGTGCAGAACTTCCATTCAACCCAGACCGGGTAATCGATTTTTCAGTTTGAACAACAAACACATCACTTGAGGGGGGCGTGTCCACGACAGAAAACCACGGAATGTCGCCACCCCAGTACTCACTAACCGAAGTTTTAGGCGTGCCGCCGCCAATAATTTCAACAGCTTCAGAAAAACTGCCAATCGCCCACCCTTCCGGGATCTCCCCCAACTCAGAAGCAACTAGCCGTTCGGGAAATAGATCGTAAAGATCTGCCGGTAATCCAGGCAGTGACTGGTCGCGCTGCCAGCGGCCTTCCATTTTGGCACGCACGGGGTCGAAATCAACAAACCACGACTTGAATAGCACCTGGGCGATTGCTTCCAGCGTGGCGTTCATCCGCCGGTTCAACGCGATTTTGTCGTCCAGCGTGCCCAGGATGTGGGCAATGGCTTTTTGCTCGGTGAGGGGTGGAAGAAGAACGGAGATTTTGCCAAGGGCATCAGTGGGCACGCGTTGCCGCCCCGACGTTCCCGTCATCTGGGAAATGGCGAATTTACGAACTTCTGAAGAAATCGCCAAATAATAAGCGTAGTCGTTATCCGTGACATTTGGTTTTCCACGAATTACAATAAACTCGGTCGAGCCGTGTCCAATAGGTTCGCCTTCAGGCGCTTGAAACCGTGCCAGCTTGCCATTTTCAAGGCATGGTGTGATTCTGGCCATCAAAGTATCGCGGTCTTGGAAGCGTGAGCCTCCCCCAGAGAAGTTTCGATACTCCGAGCATTTCACATCTCTCGTGCCTACCGCTATCGCAGACATTTCGACGAACGGATAAATGACACCTTTTACCAATGGTGTCGCTGGATTCAGGAGCACTGCTTCCGAGAACGGAATTTCGCCCCATTCACCTGCCGCCCCTTTCGTCGATGAACGCCCCTCCCACACCACCACCCTATCCCGCTCAATAATCTCCCGAAACGCTGCACTCGTCGTTGCCCAATCCACCACATCCACCTTGTAGGGCAAATCGGACTCAGAAAAATCATCACTCAAACTGGCGCTCACCGCTAAAGGCAACGCCTTTTCCGTGATGATGGCCAAATCCAGATCCGAATAGGCTTTGGCCGACCACTTGGCACGTGAGCCAAATGCCCACACCATGTGCCGGGGAACATGCTTTTTCAAGATTGCTTCGACTATGCGCCAATGATCCGGTCGAATATCAATCAACGGGCATTCTTTCATGACAGCCTGATCTTGAGTTGCTCGTACAAATGTCGTGCTTCAGCAAAAAAAGCAGGGATGCCGCTCACTACCGTCAGTGCGAGTTGCTCATCATAAGCATGGCTCGTCTTGCTGCGCATATCGCGATACATTTTCCAATCTACCCACTCCCCGCGCAACAAACCTTGCTCATTGCCATTGCGTATCAACGTTTGAAAGTCCACATTGTCATATTGTTCCGGTGTAGGGGATGCCCATTCCAGATAGCGCTTGAGCATTTTATGGCTCACTTCGTAAGTGAACTCAAAACGCTGGATCAAACCGTCACGAATCAGCGTGTTCGATGGATCGTTTCGGTAAACCTCCAGTGCTTCTTCCAGGCGAGAAATGGAATTTTGCAAAGGGGTGATATTCAAATTCTTATCTGTCATATGTGCCTCCTGATCGTCTCTGCCATTGCACCGTCAAGCCATTGGGCCATGATCAAAAATCCAGTGCCTTGAAATTCTTTGCAATCGCCGCACCGGTTTGTCGGAGAGGGCAATGTGCAAAATTTGCACATTGCCCTCTTCCGGTAATTCACCCTCGGCAAACGCATTGCCGGCGTGCTTGGTGATGACAGAGCGTTCACGCTCGAACAATTGGGCGATCTGTTCTTGTGTCAGCCACGCCGTTTCGCCGTCCATGCGCACATCCACACGGATGAGGCCGTCTTCGGCCTGGTGGAATCGGGCAAGAACCCGGGTATGCGCTCAAAAATGGCATTGGCTTTGCTGGCATCGTAGATATGCGAGGTTTCGTTTCTGGCATTGACATGCCCGATCCAGCGTTCCGCATCGGCAATGAGCGCCATGCCAGCCGCTTCCCGCATGGCATTTTTGGCGATGCGCGCAGGCTCCATCTGATAAACCTCTTGCAACACCCGTCTGATCAGTTTTTGAGAAATATCAACGGCCACCTCAAAACGCTGAATCACGCCATCCCTCACGGTAAGCAGTTGCGGGTACTGGGCGTGTTCTTCCAAACCTTGCTCCAAGGCGGCAATGGATAACTTCAACGCGTCAAAATTCAACTCCGCCATGCCGGCCTCCCGAATGCGTGTTGGCGTTTTTCATGGCTTGTACCCCAGGGCTTGCAGATTCAGTCGTATTGCCTGCTCCAGCCTTGCAGACTCGGCGAACTGCGCGTTCAACTCGGCAGTGAGTATCTGCATTTTTTCCTCGAAAGGGGTGCCGTCGTCGGCGACTTCTTCGGCGCCCACATACCGCCCCGGCGTCAGCACATGCCCGTGTTTGCGGATGTCGTCCAGTGTTGCCGCTTTGCAAAAGCCCGGCACATCCGCATACGCACCCACGCCCGGCTCACCGCGCCATGCGTGGTAGGTGCCTGCTATCCGTCGAACATCGGCATCGGTGAGTTCACGCCGTGTCCGATCCACCAGCACGCCGAGCTTGCGTGCATCGATGAACAGCACTTCTTTGCGCCGGTCGCGCAGATAGGCTTTGCCCGCACGCCCGTTCGATTTGTCGCGCGCCAGAAACCACAGGCAAGCCGGGATTTGCGTCGAGTAAAAAAGCTGGCCCGGCAGCGCCACCATGCAATCGACGATGTCTTGCTCGACCATCTCGCGGCGGATGTCGCCTTCGCCCGACTGGCTGGATGACATCGAGCCGTTGGCCAGCACCACGCCTGCGGTGCCATTCGGCGCCAGGTGGTGCACGATGTGTTGCAGCCACGCGTAGTTGGCGTTGCCCACCGGGGGCACGCCGAACTTCCAGCGCACATCCTCCCGCAGACGGTCGCCGCCCCAGTCGGAAATATTGAATGGCGGGTTGGCCAGGATGTAGTCGGCCTTGAGGTCGCGCAACTCGTCCTTGTGAAAGCTGCCTTCGTTGTTCCAGCGGATGTCGGAGTCGATGCCGCGCACCGCAAGGTTCATCTTGGCCAGGCGCCAGGTGACGTGGTTCGATTCCTGGCCGTAGATGGCGATGTCGCCGATGCGGCCGCCGTGCTCTTGCACGAATTTTTCGGACTGCACGAACATTCCGCCCGAGCCGCAGCAGGGGTCATAGATGCGGCCTTGGTAAGGTTCCAGCATCTCGACGAGGGTGCGCACCACGGAGCCGGGCGTGTAGAACTCGCCGCCGCGCTTGCCTTCTGCGCCGGCGAACTGGCCGAGGAAGTATTCGTAGACACGCCCCAGAATGTCGCGCGAGGCGTGGCCTTCCTGGTTGAGGGTGATCCCGGAAATGAGGTCGATCAACTCGCCCAGCATCACCTTGTTGAGCGCTGGCCGGGCGTAGTCCTTGGGCAGCACGCTCTGGAGCGTTGCGTTGTCTTTTTCGATGGCGCGCATCGCGTCGTCGATCAGCGTGCCGATGGTGGGCTGCTTGGCATGGGCTTGCAGGTGCGACCAGCGCGCGTCTTTCGGAACCCAGAATACGTTGTCGGCGAGGTAGGCGTCCCGGTCTTCGACATCTTGAGGGTTGTCGGCCAGCAGGGACTTGTGCCTGGCCTCAAAGGTGTCCGAGATGTATTTCAGAAAGATGAGACCAAGCGCGACATGCTTGTAGTCGGATGGCTCCATGTTGCCGCGCAGTTTGTCGGCGGCTTTGAACATCTCGGCCTCGAAGCCGAGGTTGCTGCCTTTTTTGTTCGTGTCGTTCTGTGCCATCGTGCTCTGTCCTCGTTTACGTTCTGTCTTTGCGGCCGGGGCGTGGCCCGGCTCCGGCGGCCGAAGTGATTACGAAATACCGACGACAGCCATCAAACGCAGCGTGCCCCGTCCACTTCGAGGCACACGCCGCTGATGAACGCGGCTTCGGCGCTGGCCAGATAGAGCACGGCGTTGGCGACGTCGAGTGCGGTGGAAAAGCGTCCCAGCGGGATGGTGGCCAGGAACTTGGCGCGGCGGGTCTCGTCGACGGGGCCGCCGGCGAAATCGGCGGACAGGCCGGTGTCGGGGTTGAACACGGGGTTGATGCAGTTCACGCGGATGTTGTCGGGGCCGAGTTCGGCTGCCATCGATTTGCTGGTGGTGATGACGGCGCCCTTGGAGCCGTTGTACCAGGTCAGTCCGGGGCGGGGGCGCAGTCCGGCGGTGGAGGCGATGTTGATGAAGCTGCCGCCGCCGGCTTTGCGCATCGCCGGCACGGCGTGGATGGCGCTCAGGTAGATGCTTTTCACGTTGATGGCGTAGACCTTGTCGAACTCGTCTTCGCTGACTTCGAGCAGGGGGCGGTTGCGGTGTGTCCAGCCGGCGTTGTTGACCATCACGTCGAGCCGCCCGTTGCGGCGCAGGGCTTCGTCGATCAGGGCCTCGACCTGGGCGGAGCGGGTCATGTCGGCCTGGAAGAAGCTGGCTGTGCCGCCTGCGGCGGTGATGTCGGCCACCACGCGCTGGCCGCTGGCGGCATCGATGTCGTTGACGATGACTTTGCCGCCTTCAGCGGCCAGGCGTTTGGCGATGCCTTCGCCGATGCCGCTGCCGGCGCCGGTGACGATGATGGATTGGTTTTGCACGCGCATGGAGGTCTCCTTGGGTTTATCCGGTTTTGCCGGCGGCAAGCGCTGCCGGGCGTTGTGCTGCCGCAGGTGCAGTCCCTGCGCTGCCACGGCCGTAGAACGGCGGGAAGAACTCCTTCACGCCGCTGCCGTCGAAGTCCCGCCCGATGCACTGGCCCAGGCGGCGCGGGGGCTGCTGGCCATCGTCTCTGGCGCTGCCTGCGCTGCTGACACTGCCTGCGCTGCCGGTGGCATGGCGCAACACAGGGGCGTCGCAGGTTTTGCTGCCGTGCAGTTCACCTTCGCCTTCGATGCCCCACAGGCCATCGCTGCGTTCATGGCCTTGGTGGGGCGCGCCCGGCGGATATGCGGCAAGCGGCGGGACGGTGTGGCTCAGGGGCATGGGGACAGGGGTGCATTGTCGGGTGCATTGTCTTGGGGTGTGCAAGGCGGTGCCGGACGCCGGGCCTGATCATCATCCGTGTCTGATGGCCACGGTTTTGAGCGTGGTAAAGCCGTACAGCGCCTCGAAGCCTTTTTCACGCCCGTAGCCGCTGGATTTGACGCCGCCGAACGGTAGTTCCACTCCGCCTGCGGCGCCGTAGTTGTTGATGAATACCTGGCCGCTGTGCACGCGCTTGGCCATGCGCAGTTGGCGCGCGCCGTCGCGCGTCCAGAGGCCCGCGACCAGGCCGAATGGTGTGGCGTTGGCCAGTTCCAGCGCATGGTCTTCGTCCTGGAAGGCCATGGCCGAGAGCACCGGGCCAAAGATTTCTTCTTGCGCCAGGCGGTGGTTCACCGGCACGTCGCGCAGCAAGGTCGGGGCTTGGTAGTAGCCGGTTTCGGGCGCTTCGTCGACGACGATGCCCTGGGCCACCATCGGGATGCCGGCCACTTGCGCATCCGACAGGAAGTCCCAGACGCGCTGCTGCTGTGTCTGGCGGATCAGCGGGCCCATGTCCAGGTCCAGCGCGGCGGGGCCGACCCGCAGTTTTTCAAAGGCTTGGCCCAGGCGTTCGAGCAGGGGCTCATAAATCAGCGTGTCGATCAGCACGCGCGCGCCGGCCGAGCAGGTCTGGCCGGCGTTTTGCACGATGGCAGCGATGATGGCGGGGATGGCCGCGTCGAGGTCGGCATCGGCAAAGATGATCTGCGGGCTTTTGCCACCCAGTTCCAGCGTCACCGGGCAGTGGCGCTCGGCGGCCGCTTGCTGTATCAGCGTGCCGACCTTGGGGCTGCCGGTGAAGCTCAGGTGGGCGATGTCCGGGTGGCGGGCGAGCGCGTCGCCGACTTCATGGCCGTAGCCGGTGACGATGTTGAGCGCGCCCGGTGGGAAGCCCGCTTCGGTCGCCAATTGGGCCACGCGCAGCAGTGACAGGCAGGCGTCCTCGGCCGGTTTGACGACGCAGACATTGCCCGCTGCCAGCGCGCCGCCCACGCTGCGGCCAAAGATTTGCATCGGGTAATTCCAGGGGATCACATGGCCGGTGACGCCATGGGGTTCGCGCCAGGTGAGCACGCTGTAGCCATCGGTGTAGGGGATGGTGGCGCCATGCAGTTTGTCGCAGGCGCCGGCATAGAACTCGAAGTAGCGCGCCAGTACCGTCGCATCGGCGCGCGCCTGCCGGGTGGGTTTGCCGCAGTCGCGCTGCTCCAGCGCGGTCAGTTCGTCGGCATGTTCCAGGATTTTGACCGACAGCCGTTGCAGCAGCCGGCCCCGTTCGGCCGGGGCCAGCCTTTGCCATACCGTCCGGTAGCAGTGGCGTGCCGCATGCACCGCCGCATCGATGTCGTCGGCGTTGCTGCGCTGGATTTCGTCGAAGGGTTGGCCGTCGGACGGGTCGATGACCGCGATGCTGCGGCCCGAGACGGACGCCACGCAGGCGTTGGCGATATGGTTCAGTTGCATGGGGCGCTATTTTGCCCGGAACCCGATCGCTGTTTTGTGTTGGCAGAAAACTGCCCCCTGGCGCATTTCTTGCTGCATCGACAGCTATCTTTTTTGCTGTGTTTCAAGTGCAGGCGCCGGGCAGCCGGGCGCTGGAGCACACCGGTTTGCCATGGCGCTGCGCGTGCCCCGCGACACATGCGCCGGGCGCGGCCCGCGCCAAGCCGCTGGCGCCGCCCCCCGTCGCCCGTTCGGGGGCGCGCGGCCGCAGGCGGCCTGGGGGGCGGCGTTGCACATCACCCGCCGTGGAATCTGACCACCAGCGGCACGATCAGCAGCGCCACGATGTTGATGATCTTGATCAGCGGGTTGATCGCCGGGCCTGCCGTGTCTTTGTAGGGGTCGCCCACGGTGTCGCCGGTCACGGCCGCCTTGTGCGCCTCGCTGCCCTTGCCGCCATGGTGGCCGTCTTCGATGTACTTCTTGGCGTTGTCCCAGGCGCCGCCGCCGGTGCACATGCTGATGGCCACGAACAGGCCGGTGACGATGGTGCCCATCAGCAGGCCGCCCAGCGCCTTCGGGCCGAGCAGCAGACCGACGGCAATGGGCACGACCACCGGCAGCAGGCTGGGCAGGACCATCTCCTTGATCGCGGCGCTGGTCAGCATGTCCACGGCCTTGCCGTATTCGGGCTTGCCGCTGCCGTCCATGATGCCCGCGATGGTGCTGAACTGGCGGCGCACTTCGACCACCACGGCACCGGCGGCGCGGCCCACGGCTTGCATGGCCATGGCGCCGAACAGGTAGGGGATCAGGCCGCCGATGAACAGTCCCACGATCACCAGCGGGTCGCTCAGCTCGAAGCTGACCGCGCGGCCATGGCTTTCGAGCTTGTGGGTGTAGTCGGCAAACAGCACCAGGGCGGCCAGGCCCGCAGAGCCGATCGCGTAGCCCTTGGTCACGGCCTTGGTGGTGTTGCCCACGGCGTCGAGCGGGTCGGTGATGTCGCGCACGCTGCTGGGCAATTCGGCCATTTCGGCAATGCCGCCGGCGTTGTCGGTGATCGGGCCATAGGCGTCCAGCGCCACCACGATGCCGGCCATGCTCAGCATGGACATGGCCGCCACCGCAATGCCATACAGGCCGGCGAGTTGGTAGGCCGACAGGATGGCCAGGCAGACGAAAATCACCGGCCAGGCGGTCGAGCGCATCGACACGCCCAGGCCGGCGATGATGTTCGTGCCATGGCCGGTGGTCGAGGCCTGGGCGATATGCTGCACCGGCGCATACTGCGTGCCGGTGTAGTACTCGGTGATCCACACCAGTGCTGCGGTCAACACCAGCCCGGTGGCGCAGGCGCCAAACAGCCGCAACTGGCTGCCGGTGGCGGTGATGGCGTTGTCCGGCATGATCCAGAGCGTGACGAAGTAGAACGCGATCAGCGACAAAATGCCGGCAATCGCCAGGCCCTTGTATAGCGCGGGCATCACGTTCCTCATGCCGGGCGTGGCTTTGACGAAGCAGCAGCCGATGATCGAGGCGATGATGGACACGGCCCCCAATGCCAGCGGGTAGACCACGGCATCGGGCGCAGCGGTGGTGACCAGCAATGCGCCCAGCACCATGGTGGCGATCAGTGTCACGGCATAGGTCTCGAACAGGTCGGCCGCCATGCCCGCGCAGTCACCCACGTTGTCGCCCACGTTGTCGGCGATCACCGCCGGGTTGCGCGGGTCGTCTTCGGGGATGCCGGCCTCGACCTTGCCCACCAGGTCGGCGCCCACGTCGGCGCCCTTGGTGAAGATGCCGCCGCCCAGGCGCGCAAAGATGGAAATCAGCGACGAGCCAAAGGCGAAGCCGATCAGCGGATCGAGCAAACCGGCCAGTTGGCCCGTGGGCGCGGGGTTGCCGCCGGCCAGAAACCAGTAACAGGCGGTCACGCCGAGCAGGCCCAGCCCGACCACCAGCATGCCGGTGATCGCGCCGCCACGAAACGCCACCGTCAGCGCCGGGCCTATGCCTGCGGTTGCGGCCTGCGCGGTGCGCACATTGGCGCGCACCGAGACGTTCATGCCGATGAAACCACAGGCGCCCGAGAGCAAGGCCCCCAGGACAAAGCCGACGGCCGTGGTGGTATCGAGAAACAGGCCGATCAAAACCGCCAGCACCAGGCCCACCATGGCAATGGTCTTGTACTGGCGCGCCAGGTAAGCGGCAGCGCCGGCCTGGATGGCGGCCGCGATCTCCTGCATGCGGGCATTGCCCGGGTCTTGGGCAAGAATCCAGCCCCTGGCCCAGATGCCGTAAGCCACGGCAGCCAGGGCGCAGACCAGGGCCAGGATGAGAGGGGATGTCAGTGCTGAACCTGCAGCCATTGGGTTCTCCTTGGGGGGGGTGTTGCACGGTGGGGCGCCAACGCATCGGTGGTGGCCCCGTTGCGTTGCTTCCTCGTGCCCTGCCCCAAGCAGGGCCGATTGGCCAACCGGGCCAATTTACAGCCAAACCGCCGTTCGCCCGCCGGCGGACGGCGGGGCCGCGCCTAAAATCAGGGTTAATCCCGATGTTGCCGATGCCGCCCATCAGGCCGGCAGCGCGGGCGGCCGCTTTCCAACCCACGCTTCAAAGACATGTCCCTCAACAACGTGACCCCCGGCAAGAACGCTCCCGAGACTTTCAACGTCGTCATCGAAATCCCGATGAACGCCGACCCGATCAAGTACGAAGTCGACAAGGAATCGGGCGCCATCTTTGTCGACCGCTTCATGACCACGGCCATGCACTACCCGACCAACTACGGCTATGTGCCGCAGACGCTGTCGGGCGACGGCGACCCGGTCGATGCGCTGGTGATCACCCCATACCCGCTGTTCCCCGGCGTGGTCGTGCCTTGCCGCCCGATCGGCCTGTTGATGATGGAAGACGAAGCCGGCATCGACGGCAAGGTGCTGGCCGTGCCCACCGACAAGGTGCTGCCCATGTACACCCACTGGCAAAAGGTGCAGGACGTGAACCCGATGCGGCTGAAGGCGATCAGCCATTTCTTCGAGCATTACAAGGATCTGGAAGCGGGCAAATGGGTCAAGGTGCTGGGCTGGGAAGGACTCGACGCCGCGCGCAAGGAAATCGCCGACGGCATCGCCCGATTCAAACACGGCAAGACCTGATGGCCCGGGGATGGCCCAGGGGTGATCCAACGGCGATGGCGGCCATGGGGGCCATGGCCGCTGATGGACAAATCGCCTGATGCCATCGAAATGATGGCATCCCACGCACCCGTGGGTGCTGCCTCGTGCCCGCCTGCGGCCCGGTAGCCTGCGCCAGAACCCAAGGGAAAACCCCGCCCGGATGGGACGGGTGCGCAGGGGTGATCTCGCTACAATGGCGCCCGCCAACCCGCGCCGCAGCACCTGCAGTGGCATTGTCTGGCGGGTTTCTTGCTTGGGGGACCGTTGCACTGACAGCCGGGCCTGCGGCCGCATCGGCTGCACCTCGGCCGGGTCATCAGCGGGGCATGGACGGGCATGGGCAGGGCGGGCAGATGGCTGGATATGGGTGAATATGTGGGTGAGGCGGGGCACGACACCAACAAAGCAACAAAGGACTTCTCTATGGACATCTTGCTGCAGCAGATCATCAACGGTCTAGTCCTTGGCAGCATGTACGCCTTGATAGCCCTGGGCTACACCATGGTGTACGGCATCATCCAACTGATCAATTTTGCCCACGGCGAGGTGCTGATGATCGGCGCCCTGACCAGTTGGAGCTGCATCGGCATGATGCAGGCGGCGCTGCCCATGGCACCGGGTTGGGTACTGTTGCTGCTGGCCACCATCAGCGCCGCCACGGTGGCGGCAGCGCTGAACTTCACGATCGAAAAAGTCGCCTACCGGCCCCTGCGCAACAGCCCGCGGCTGGCCCCGCTGATCACCGCCATCGGCATGTCGATCCTGTTGCAGACGCTGGCGATGATCATCTGGAAGCCCAACTACAAGTCCTATCCGACGCTGCTGCCCAGCACCCCGTTCGAGATTGGCGGCGCCTACATCACCCCGACGCAGATCCTGATCCTGGGCGTGACGGTGCTGGCGCTGGCCTCTTTGATGTACCTGGTGAACCACACCAACCTGGGCCGCGCCATGCGGGCCACGGCAGAAAACCCCCGCGTGGCCGCGCTGATGGGTGTCAAGCCCGACATGGTGATCTCGGCCACCTTCATCATCGGCGCCGTTCTGGCGGCCGTCGCCGGCATCATGCACGCCTCCAACTACGGCACGGTGCAGCACACCATGGGCTTTTTGCCGGGCCTGAAAGCCTTCACCGCAGCGGTGTTCGGCGGCATCGGCAATCTGGCCGGTGCAGTGCTCGGCGGCATCTTGCTGGGCCTGATCGAGGCCATCGGCGCGGGCTACATCGGCACCCTGACGGGCGGTCTGCTGGGCAGCAACTACACCGACATCTTTGCCTTCGTCGTGCTCATCGTCATCCTGACACTGCGTCCCTCGGGCCTGCTCGGTGAGCGTGTGGCCGATCGCGCCTGAGGAGTGCGCAGCATGAAGAACAGCAAAATCCACTGGATCATCGGCGCCATCGCGCTACTGGTACTGCCGCTGCTGCTGCAATCCTTGGGCAACGCCTGGGTGCGCATTGCCGACCTGGCCTTGCTGTACGTGCTGCTGGCGCTGGGCCTGAACATCGTGGTGGGCTACGCCGGCCTGCTCGACTTGGGCTATGTGGCGTTCTACGCCGTCGGCGCCTACCTGTTTGCGCTGATGGCCTCGCCGCACCTGGCGGACAACTTTGCCGCCTTTGCCGCGCTGTTCCCCCATGGCCTGCATACCTCGCTGTGGCTGGTGATACCGCTGGCGGCGCTGCTGGCGGCCTTCTTCGGGGTGCTGCTGGGCGCGCCCACGCTCAAGCTGCGCGGTGACTACCTGGCCATCGTGACGCTGGGCTTTGGCGAGATCATCCGCATCTTCCTGAACAACCTGGACCACCCGGTGAACCTGACCAACGGCCCCAAGGGGCTGGGGCAGATCGACTCGGTCAAGTTCCTCGGGCTCGATCTGGGCAAGCGGCTGGAACTGTTCGGTTGGCATATCAACTCCGTCACGCTGTACTACTACCTGTTCCTGGCGCTGGTGCTGCTGTCGATCGTCATCTGCTGGCGCTTGCAGGATTCGCGCATTGGCCGCGCCTGGATGGCCATCCGTGAAGACGAGATCGCCGCCAAGGCCATGGGCATCAACACCCGCGACATGAAACTGCTGGCCTTCGGCATGGGCGCCTCGTTCGGTGGCGTCTCGGGCGCCATGTTCAGCGCGTTCCAGGGCTTCGTTTCGCCCGAATCCTTCAGTCTGATGGAGTCGATCATGATCGTCGCCATGGTGGTGCTCGGCGGCATCGGCCATATCCCCGGCGTGATCCTGGGCGCCGTGCTGCTGTCGGCCCTGCCCGAAGTGCTGCGCTACGTGGCCGGCCCGCTGCAGGCGATGACCGACGGGCGCCTGGACTCGGCCATCTTGCGCCAACTGCTGATCGCGCTGGCGATGATCGTCATCATGCTGCTGCGCCCCCGGGGCCTGTGGCCTGCGCCCGAGCATGGCAAGAGCCTGACACACAAGACCTGAAAGCCTGGAAGCGCACACGGAAAGTCAGAACATGGAACGGAACATCCCGGATTCGGCCAGCGACGTGGTGCTCAAGGTCGTCGGCGTCTCCAAGCGCTTCGGCGGCCTGCAAGCCCTCTCCGATGTCGGCATCACCATACGACGCAGCCAGATCTATGGCCTGATCGGCCCCAACGGCGCCGGCAAAACCACCTTCTTCAACCTGATCACCGGTCTTTACAGCGCTGACAGCGGCAGCTTCGAGTTGGCCGGCAAAGCCTACGAGCCCAGCGCCGTGCACGAAGTGGCCAAGGCCGGCATTGCCCGCACCTTCCAGAACATCCGCCTGTTTGCCGAAATGACAGCGCTGGAGAACGTGATGGTCGGGCGCCATATCCGCACCCGATCGGGCCTGATCGGCGCGGTGCTGCGCACCCGCAGCTTCAAGGACGAAGAAGCCGCCATCGCCCGGCGCGCGCAGGAACTGCTCGACTACGTAGGCATCGCCAGGTTGGCCGACTACAAGGCGCGCACACTGAGCTACGGCGACCAGCGCCGGCTGGAGATCGCCCGCGCACTGGCCACCGACCCGCAGCTGATCGCGCTCGACGAGCCGGCCGCCGGCATGAACGCCACGGAAAAGCTGCAACTGCGCGAGTTGATCGACCGCATCCGCAACGACAACCGCACCATCTTGCTGATCGAGCATGACGTGAAACTGGTCATGGGCCTGTGCGACTGCGTGACGGTGCTCGACTATGGCAAGCAAATCGCCGCAGGCACACCGGCCACCGTGCAGAAAGACGAACAAGTGATCGCCGCCTACCTGGGCACCGGAGGACATTGACCATGGCCGAACCATCCCGGCAGCTACTGCTGCAGGTCAAGGGCCTGCAAGTGGCCTACGGCGGCATACAGGCCGTCAAAGGCGTGGACTTTGAAGTGCGCGCAGGCGAACTGGTCTCGCTGATCGGCTCCAACGGCGCCGGCAAGACCAGCACCATGAAAGCCATCACCGGCA
This sequence comes from Verminephrobacter eiseniae EF01-2, assembly GCF_000015565.1. Classification (NCBI taxonomy): domain Bacteria; kingdom Pseudomonadati; phylum Pseudomonadota; class Betaproteobacteria; order Burkholderiales; family Comamonadaceae; genus Verminephrobacter; species Verminephrobacter eiseniae. The sequence continues at coordinate 3,345,603 of NC_008786.1, read as the reverse complement.
CCCTGGCGCCGAGCGCTGGCCACATCGAATACCTGGGCGCAGACATCCAGGGCCAGGGGGCCTGGGACCTGGTCAAAAAAGGCTTGGTGATGGTGCCCGAAGGGCGCGGGGTTTTTGCCCGCATGAGCATCACCGAAAACCTGCAAATGGGCGCCTATACCCGCAAGGACCAGGCCGGCATCCTGGCCGACATCGAAAAGATGTTCGGCATCTTCCCGCGCCTGCGCGAGCGCAAGGACCAACTGGCCGGCACCCTGTCGGGCGGCGAGCAGCAAATGCTGGCCATGGCGCGCGCGCTGATGAGCCAGCCCAAGCTGCTGCTGCTCGACGAGCCATCGATGGGCCTGTCGCCGCTGATGGTCGACAAAATCTTCGAGGTGGTGCGCGATGTGTATGCGCTGGGCGTGACCATCTTGCTGGTCGAACAAAACGCCAGCCGCGCCCTGGCCATTGCCGACCGTGGCTATGTGATGGAGTCCGGCCTGATCAACATGACCGGCCCCGGCCAGCAACTGCTCAGCGACCCGGGGGTGCGCGCAGCCTATCTGGGCGAGTGACCGGGCGAGTGGCGGACAGGCCGCATCGCCGGCGGCGACTGACGAGCCCAGCCGCCCCTGCCGTGCGGCTAGTGTCGCGTCACCGATCATCTGTCGGTCTGCGCTGGCCATCGAAGCGCATCGCGGCGTTGCATCGCTTGCCAATACGCTCGGTATTGGCTGCGCGATGCGCCTTGCGCTGCGCTCCGATGGCTGCGCGCAGCCTACGACATCTGATCCGTGACGCGACACTAGGCGCACCGGAACAGGCGCGCAATGCGCCGTCCGGCAAATGGCTGCACACCATGAAATCGATGCGTTTCGTTCGTGTCAGGGCAAGGCGCAAACCGCCGCGACACCAGCAAGCGTCCTGTCGGTGCCACGAGGATTTGCAGCGCCGCCCAAGCGCAAACCGGCTGGCTGGCTACCCAGTCCCCCGACACAATGGGCAACACAATGAAAATTGCGCCAGCGCAAGGACAGAGGCTACAATCCATGGCTTTGACTGGCCAAGCCCCGTCGGCCAAAGACGAATGTCACAGACAGGGAACCCCCGCCACACAAAACCTTCGGGCCCGATCTTCCCGGAGACCCTCTGTGGGCACCATTTGGAAAACATGAGCGAATGACTACGATCCGCGTAAAAGAAAACGAGCCCTTTGACGTTGCACTGCGCCGCTTCAAGCGCACCATTGAAAAGCTCGGCCTGCTGACCGACCTGCGCGCGCGCGAGTTCTACGAAAAACCCACCGCCGAGCGCAAGCGCAAAAAGGCGGCAGCGGTCAAGCGCCACTACAAGCGCGTTCGCAGCATGCAGCTACCCAAAAAGATGTACTGACCTTGCCGCCCCGGGCCTGCCCGGGATGCGAAACCACGAGACACCCGCGCCCGGAACGCCAGGCGCGGGTGTCTCCTTTTCCGAAGCCTTTTCAGGAGAACCCCATGCCCCTCAAGGAGCAGATCACCGAAGACATGAAAACCGCGATGCGCGCCAAGGACAGCGAGCGCCTGGGCTGCATCCGGCTGCTGCAGGCAGCGATCAAGCAAAAGGAAATCGACGAACGCATCACCCTCGACGATGCCGCCGTGGTGGCCATCATCGACAAGCTCATCAAGCAGCGCAAGGACAGCATCAGCGCCTTCGCAGGCGCTGGCCGACAAGACCTGGCGGACAAGGAAAAAGCCGAAATGGCGCTGCTGCAAGCCTACCTGCCCGAGCGCATGTCGGCCGAGGCCACCCGGGCCGCCGTGCAAGCCATCGTGGCCGAACTCGGCGCCGCCGGCCCTGGCGACATGGGCCGGGTCATGGGCGTGGTCAAAACCCGTTTGACCGGCAAAGCCGACATGGGCCAAGTGTCCACCGCCGTGAAGGAAGCACTGGCGCCCTGACCCCCCTGCCCCATACCATTACACACAACTTTCCCCCTCGAATCGCCCATGCCTGCGCCGGCAATAGACGAGAAGTTCCGTCTGGTATACCTTTTCCCCGCTTGATTCATTTTTAGACGAAAGAGACCGCGATCACATGGGCCGCAGAAGAATTTGCAGGAGCGCAGTTGGGAGATGCACGCTTGAATCATCGCTTGATCAAACTCACGGAGCGATTTGCCGACAAACCCACTGCCGGTTTCGTAGCGCGACACGAGGCGTCCAGCCTATTTGGGTAGTGGTCTGTTGGGTCGATTTTTGCGCGTAAGCTCCTGAAAAAAGGCGTTCACTCTTGATTTTTGCGCAAAAAATGGAAGATGCCCCAATTTCCCTGCTGACAGCCTTTGATGACCTGCCGGACCCGAGGAGGCGCGAATGCCCGCACCGGCTCGATGAGTTGTTGCTCGCGGCGATCTGCGGGGTGATCAGCGGCGCGGAGAGTTGGACCTCGGTGGTTCAATGGAGCCAGATGAAGCTCGACTGGCTGCGGCACTATCTACCGTATGCCCATGGCATTGCTTCGCACGACACCTTTGGCCGTGTCTTCTCGCTGCTTGACGCCAGCCGGTTCGAGCATTGCTTCATGCGCTGGATTGGTGGCCTGTGTCCCTCGCTGGAGGGCCAGCATGTGGCCATCGATGGCAAGTGCTTGCGCGGCTCGCATGACGGCGCGCGTAGCCCGATTCATCTGGTGTCGGCGTGGAGCAGCACGGTCGCTCTGACGCTGGGCCAAGTGCGCACGGCTGACAAGAGCAACGAGATCACCGCCATCCCGGAGTTGCTGCAAGCGCTGGACATTCGAGGCAGCACCATCACCATCGATGCCATGGGATGCCATGGGATGCCAGCACGACATCGCCGAGCAGATTGTTCGGCGCGGTGCCGACTACGTGCTGAATGTGAAGGGCAATCAGCCGAATCTTGCCGAGGCCATCCAGACCTGGTTTGACGCCGCCGACGCTGGCACCTTGGAGCGGCCATTCTGGCAGCACAGCCAGACGGACAAGAACCATGGCCGCATTGAAACCCGGCGCTGCGTGGCGACCAACGATGTGGCCTAGCTGCAGCAGCAGGAACAACACTGGCCGGGCCTGCAAAGCCTGGTCATGGTCGAATCGAGCCGCGAAGTCATCGGCCGCCACGGTACCTCATCCGTGGAGCGGCGCTACTACATCAGCAGCCTGCCGGCCAAGCCTGCGGCGCTGGGCAAAATCGTGCGTGCCCACTGGGGCATTGAAAACAGCATGCACTGGGTGCTGGATGTTGCCTTCGGCGAGGACGAGTGCAGAATTCGTGCCGGCAATGCGGCACACAACTTGTCTATCCTGCGCCGAATCGCCTTGAACCTTCTCAAAAACGAGAAAACCTGCAAGCTCGGTGTCGCTGCCAAGCGCCTCAAAGCAGGCTGGGATGTGCGATATCTCGCAAAGCTACTTAGGCTCCCTCCCTGAGGCTTCATGCGATTGCCCTGCCACGGCACGGCAAAAAATTGCCACCAGACTCGATCTTAGGTTATCATTGTGGTTTTTTTGATGAAGTAGGGAGTAAGATGACTAGTCACGCCTTTGTTGCGTCGATTCGCCAGCTTGGACTTGATCCCCTGGCTGCGGCTGTCGCATCTGTTTCCGAGCTCTATCGGATGCCGCAGGATGATCTCAATGGTGTCAAGCTGGCGCTCATTTCCGACGCTTTTCGGCATCACTATGAGAATAATGCCTACTACCGTGAGGCATGCGACAGCAAAGGCGTGCATCCTGATCAGATTCTCACCTTTGAGGATCTGATCAAGATCCCACTTGTCCCGATTGCCAAGTTCAAGTCAGCCAGTAGCCACGAACTGCTATCCAAGCCGCTACACGCAATCGAGCATGAAATGCGTAGTACCGGAACCAGTGGGTTACCCAGTATTTCGCGTCGCTGTAGTGACACCGTCGATGTTGCCGTTGTTGCAATCTATGCGATGTACCGCGAATTCCTCGGCATTTCCAAAGGTGCGGGTCTGTATGTCTGCCCGTCCACGGAAGAGATCCCGGAAATGGGCATGATTAAGGCGCTTAACATGCTCGCAGGCCTGCTTGACACGCATCGCTTCATGGTCAAACAAGAGCGGTTCGTACCGGAGGATGCGCTTGCTCAACTCAAGACTTGGGAGAATCAGTTCACACGCCACATCATTGGCCCGCCGTTCCTCATTTATCGCCTGCTGCAGTTTCTCAAGCAAACGGGTCAGCGCATAAAGCTTGACCGTGGCAGCCGCGTCGTCACTTTAGGTGGATGGAAACGATTTACCGGTCAGATGATATCCCGCCGCGAGTTCAATCTCATGTGCGAGGAGTACCTTGGCCTTGAGCCCAATGGAGTACGCGATATTTATGCGCTCGTCGAATCGAACGTGATGGCGATAGACGACGAGCACCAAATCAAGCATGTCTCACCCTACGTGCATTTGACTGTTCGCGACATGAACGACCTCAGCAAGGAAGTACCCGTTGGCGAAAAAGGCGTGCTCGGCATACTGGACCCTCTTGCGTTAGCTACTCCGGGAATGATACTTACCGAAGACATAGTCTCACTGGTTCCTGGTAATAGCCCTTCAGGACGTAGCGGCCAGCGAATGGAATACATCATGCGCGCTCCGTCGTCATTGGAGTTTGGTTGTTGTGCCGTCAACCTTGAGAAAAAGATGGACGAGGACTCTCCCGATGTATGCCCGGTTGCGAACTGAGAGCCGATATGTTCAATGAGATTATCGTCAAAAATTTCTCTGATCCTGCGTTCGCATCGGAACTCGACGAGGCAACCGCATCCATAGAAATCGGCAACCCAGTTTGTGGCGACCGCATTCGAGTTCAACTTGATGTGACTGACGGTCTCATCAAACGAGCGCGCTATCAGGCTTGGGGGTGCGCTACTTCGCTGGCCACCGGTAATGTTTTCTGTGCCTGTATCGATGGCAAACCGCTCAGCGTGGTGTTGGACACGTCCAACGACGATATTGAGACGATGCTCGGCGAGTTGGAGCCTTCGCAACACCACTGCCTGGAAATGCTCAGGGCACTGTTTCAGTGGCTGAAGCAGATCCATGCTCCGGCGAAATAAGGAGATTGTCATGTCGTTGCAAGGCTATTTCGACTACAACGCCACAACACCGATGTGTCAGCAGGCGATCGATGCGCTGAACGGCGCATTATTCGATTTCGGCAATCCTTCTAGCAAATACTCGCTGGCGAATATCTCGAAACAGAGACTAGAGAATGCCCGCAGGCAGGTAGCTCGGCTGGTAGGGTGCGACTCGTCGGAACTCACGTTCACCTCAGGCGGAACCGAAGCGAACAACTGGGCGATAAAAGGCACATTGACGTCACGAGGCTCCATTGGCAACGCGCAGCCAGCGCATGTCATCGTGTCCAGTATCGAACACTCCTCTGTGCTTGAGATTGCATCATACTTGGAGCGCGTGTTCGGCTTCGAGGTGACCCGGATCAAACCAAATGCCGACGGCATCGTCTCAGCCAAAGCGGTCGAGGCTGTGCTGCGTCCGAATACCCAACTGGTTTCGATCATGCTGGTGAACAATGAGGTCGGAACCATACAGCCTGTAGGTGAGATTTCTACATTGCTCCGAGCGCGTGGTATCCACTTTCACGTTGATGGCGTGCAAGCTGTCGGAAAGATTCACGTCAACGCGCACGAGCTCGGCGTGGATACCATGTCGTTCGCAGCGCACAAATTCTACGGCCCCAAGGGGGTCGGTGGTCTTTACGTCAGGCAGGGCCTAACCATCGAGCCGCTATTACACGGCGGCGACCAGGAAGGCGGCCTGCGTGGAGGCACAGAGGCCGTTGCCCTAATCGTCGCGATGGGGGCAGCAGCTGAAGCGATCTATGCGGTGCTGCCGGAGCTCGTATTTCGGGCGGCCAACTACCGCATCACCTTCAGCCGTCTGCTGATCGAATACGTTCCGGGTGTGTCCTTCCATGGGCCGAGCGATCCCGAGCAGCAAGTGCCGTATACGCTTAGCGTTTGCATTGATGGTATTCGCGCTGAGGCCCTCGCTGCAATACTTGATCAGATGCATGGCATCCAGGTATCGCTCGGGTCGGCCTGTGCAAATAACAAGACGGTGTCGCTGTCCCATGTATTGGTAGCGATGGGCGTGAGCGAGCGCGCCATCAAAGCCACTTTGCGCGTGAGTTTCGGTCAGTATACCGAAGAACAGGATTTGAAACGCTTCGTGGACGCGATGGCGCAAGGCGTGCGTTCCCTTCAACGCATTAGCAAGGCCGTCGATCATGAACAGACAACTCCCGCTTGATTCGGCCAGTACCATTCTGGAATGTCTGGAACACTACGCTCAGACACGTCCAGAAGAGCGCGCCTACACATTTCTCGTTAACGGGGACGACCAAGAACGCGTCCTGACCTACGGCGATCTTCGCAGTCGTGCCGTTGCATACGGACAGCATTTGCGAGATTGTGGACTGTCGCACAAAGCGGTGCTACTACTGTTCCCGTCGGGTCTGGACTTCATTATTGCGTTCTTCGCGTGCGCCTACGCCGGTGCCGTTAGCGTGCCTGCGAATCTGGCACGTAACAGCCACCACTATGCGCGGCTGCGGCAGATCATTCTGGACTCTGAGACTCGAGCGGTCCTTACGACACGAGATCTCCGGAATTCGATCGGCGAAGGATTGCTTGGTTCAGGTGTAGACACATCGCATGTCGCGGTGTTCTGCGAATCCGACGAACCGGTCGTTACCTGTTCTGTCACATTGCCCACACAGGAGCAGTTGGCGTTCCTGCAGTACACCTCGGGATCGACTGGTGAACCCAAAGGCGTAATGATTACCCATGCCCAACTGGTGGCCAATGAGAGGGCCATCCAGCGCTCGGCAGATCTGCCTGAGCACTTGGCTGGGGCGGGCTGGTTACCGCAGTTTCATGACATGGGATTGATTGGAGCCACGCTGCAGCCCGTCGCGCTCGGCGGACATTATGTCTTCATGTCGCCACTGCACTTCCTTCAGCGTCCGTTACGCTGGCTGAAGATGATTAGCCACTACCGTGCGGTGGCAACCGCAGCGCCAAATTTCGCGCTGGAGTTATGCGCGAAAGCGCAACCGGATGACGAGATAGAGGCACTGGATTTGTCCACACTATCGACGATCTTCTGCGGAGCAGAGCCTGTAAACGCGGATGCTATTGAACGATTTGAACTCCGGTTTTCACGCTTTGGCTTGCGAAGTGACGCAATCAAACCGTGCTATGGGCTCGCCGAGGCGACGTTGATGGTATCCGGGGGAGTGGCTCCAAATAACTTGCGCACACTGTTTGTGGGTCGTGATGCGTTGACAGTGGGGCGAGCCGAAGTGCAGCACGATTCGGCACAGCCGACACAGACGGTCGTGTGCTGTGGTCGGCCAGTACTGGAGCATCGCATCGTGATCGTCGACCCGTCCACTGGGTGCATCTTGAGCAATGGTCAAGTCGGGGAAGTCTGGTTTGCTGGGAGCAGTGTGGCGTCGGGCTATTGGCGGAATCCGGTGGCGACGATGGAAACGTTTAAAGCGATGACTTCGTGTGGCGAAGGCCCATTCATGCGTACAGGTGACCTCGGATTTTTCCACAACGAGGGACTGTTCATCACTGGGCGAATCAAGGAATTGATAATTTTTCGTGGACGCAATCTGTATCCCCATGATATCGAATCGACTCTGATCAAGACCTCCGCCATCTTCAGTGAAGTGCAGGCTGCAGTATTTACAGCGAACTCGGACGACGGATCAAACGTAGTGGCGTATGTTGAGCTACCTCGTCGCACCAAGGCTTACCCTGGACTGGAATTTCAGTCAGTAGCTCATACCTTGCGCATGGCGGTAGCTCAAGTTCACGATGTACATCTGCGAGACATTTATTTTCTATCGCACGGGAAAATCCCTCGCACATCCAGCGGGAAAATCCAGCGTAAGCGCTGCGCTGATATATATGCCTCGCGCGAAATCGACGTTTGCGCGCACACCCTATTTACGACTCGTCAGCATGTGGGTCGGCAACTCGAATCTATTGACTTATGACTACAAAAATTCAATCCCCAGCGAGCACCTCAAATACATCGATCATAGCGGCTCCTATAGTGTCAAAGCCAAATAGCGTCGAGCAAGTTAGTGAGCGGATCAAGTTTCTATTGACAAAATATTTACAGGAAGAGAGGCACGATTTTACCGAGCCCATCGAAGATGATATGTCCTTCGACTATATCGGTCTCGATTCCCTTGCTCGTGTGAACTTGCTCGTTGGATTGGAGAAAGAGTGTGGTGTGTCATTAGACCCCACGGCGGCCTATGACTTCGTTACCGTGCGTGCGCTTTCTGAATTTGTCTGGTCGGTGGTTAGTGGTACGCCGATGGATATAAAGAAAGTATTGGAGATTTAAGTGCTAGATTGTCTAATCATTGGTGGCGGTCATTGTGGTCTCATGTGCGGTTATTTGTTTGGGCGTGCTGGAGTAAAAAACTACTTGGTTGTTGATGCCTCCGCTCGTGCTGGTGATGTATGGCGGAATCGTCCGCGCAACTTGCGCCTCTTCACCTCTCGCCAATTTTGTCGTCTTGCTGACCTATCCATGCCAGATGACCAGAACGGGTTTCCTTCGGGCGAAGAATTTGCTGATCACGTCGAGCGATTTGCTATCGATAAGGCGATCAATGTGTCGTTTAGTACGCGAGTTATTCGCTTGTTTCGATCTGAAGGTGGATTTGTTGCTGAACTTGAGAATGGCAATAAATTAAGTAGTAAGACCGTGATCAATGCCACTGGATCGAACCAGATTCCAACTTATCCGATATTCGCAAAAAAAATAGCCTCGACAGTTCATCAAATAGTGGCATCTGAATTCCGCGATGCTAATCATTTGCCGAATGGATGGAGAGTTGGTGTCATTGGTGACGGCGCGAGCGGGCGGCAAATCGCACTTGAGCTTGCTGATCGGCATCAGGTCTATCTTGCGCGGGGTCGGGTGCGCAAGCTTGTTCCGAATGTAGTGTTCGGTCGTGACGTGTTCTGGTGGTTGGACAAAATTGGCCTGTTATTTGCTGGACGTGACACTATCGTCGCCAAAATCATGAGGAAGCGTGATCCGATTCCTGTGGCATCTGCCAACGATAGACAGCTAGCCGTTCGGGGCGTCAAGCTAAAACCTCGTGCCGTAGATGTGCATGACGACTATCTCCTTTTTTCGGACGGATCGCGGGAGCGCGTCGATGCTGTGATCTGGTGTGTCGGGTACAGGGAGAATACGGACTGGATCGCTCTGCCATCGATTGATCGCGATAAATCCTTAAGCGAACACCACGGGAGAACGTCAGAAGACGGCTTTTTCGTGGTTGGACGTAAGTGGCTTACTTGCCGCGCATCAGAGCTAGTACTTGGCTGCGAGCGTGATGCGAGCATGGTGATTGGCCTTGTTCTTGAAAGTATGTAAGAAAATAAAGTTTGCACCATTGCTTGACTCTGTAGCAACTACAGGGTGCATGATGCTGGTGTAGTGGTTTTGAATGGGATACACCGATGCTTAGAAGTTCAATTGCATTTATCGTTCGGCGAAAATTTTTGGTGATTGCCGCGATTACGTTGCTGACGATTTTTTTTGGGACTCAGGTTCGAAACCTAAAAATTGTGATCGATCCGAACACAATGCTCCCCAAATCACATCTCAACGTCGTGGGCACTAACATTGCTGAGTCCCTGTTCGGGTCTAAACACGTTGTTGTCATTGGCGTAAGTGCGGCCGACGGTGGTAGTGCGTTGCGTCCAGAGGTCTTGTCGGTCGTTGCCAGAATGTCGACGCAGATGGCGGACATTCCTGGTGTCAAGCGCCACACACTGATGAGCGTGTCAGCTGACAAAGCTAAATCGATCTCGGGCTCAGAAACCGAAATGCGTGTTGAACCAATGTTGGATTCGCCAATCAATGCAGCGGCGGCAGCCCAACTTGGAAAGCATATTGCCGACAACCCGATCTATCAGGGAACTCTGGTATCGACCGACGGCACAGTGGCTTCGATCTCCTTTGCGATCAAGTCGGGGCAAAGTGGCTTTCGCGAAATCATGGACAAGGTCCAAGCGGTGGTCGAAAAGGAAAGCAGCTCTACGATCACAATTAACTCAAGCGGTGCGCCGGTTTTTTTCGCTGCGGTCGAGCGATTCGCCCAACGCATGGCGTTTCTGTTTCCAATTGCTCTGCTACTGATCGGACTCATCCACTTTGAGGCATTTCGCACCGTACAAGGACTGATATTGCCTTTGGTGACCGCGTTGCTGGCAGTCATCTGGGGCTTGGGCATCATGGGTGCTGCAAAGGTGCCAATGGACGCATTCAACGCCACAACACCGATCCTCATTCTTGCGGTCGCGGCAGGCCATGCCGTACAGATTCTCAAACGTTACTATGAAGAGTATGACCGAACCACACTAGCGAACCCTGATGACGCGCCAGCCGTAGCCAATGAAAAGGCCATCATCGAATCTCTGACGAAGGTAGCTCCAGTGATGCTAACAGCAGGTTTTGTTGCTGCACTTGGCTTCTTTTCTTTAATCACATTCGACGTGGCCACCATCCGTACATTCGGTATTTTCACAGGGGTCGGCATCCTTAGTGCATTGTTAATCGAACTGACGTTCATTCCAGCGCTGCGCAGCTATTTACCCGCACCACCCAAAGCCAAGCAGGTGAGCGCACAGGAATCTCGCCGCTTGTGGGACAGGCTATCCGATGCGGTGGCTACGACGGTACTTGCCCGTCGCAAGACCATCGTCATGGCATTTTTGTTGATAGGCGCGATCTCTTCGGGTGGCCTGCTGTTCATCAACCAGGAAAACTCCACTAAAAGCTACTTTGGCAAAAATTTGCCTGTGCGCCAGCAGGATCGGTTCCTCAATAACAAGATGGCGGGAACCAACACGCTTTACGTGGTATTCCAAGGTGATCGCCCTGATCGTATGAAGGAACCTGCCGTCCTCAAGGTGATCGAAGAGGCACAACGTTATATTGAGACATTACCCGACGTAGGCAAGACAGTTTCAATCGTCGACCTGATCAAGCAAATGAACCGGTCGATGAACGCCGGTGCAGCGCAGTTCAATGTGCTTCCGGCTTCGCAAGACATGGTTTCTCAGTATCTGCTGCTGTATTCAATGTCCGGGCAGCCGACTGACTTCGATTCTTATATCGACTACGAATACCGCAACGCTAATCTTATTGTGTGGATGAAGAACGACAGCAGCAAGTACGCTGCGTCAATCGTTACAAGCATTCGCGACCACTTGCAGACAAGACTTCCGAAGGGGATCAGTGTTCAGATCGGCGGTAGCGTTCCGCAGTCGTCGGCATTAAGCGAAACGCTTGTACATGGAAAGATACTCAATATATCGCAGATGATCTTCGTGGTCTTCGTGGCTGGGATTGTTATTTTTCGTTCGCTACTTGCAGGCATCTACCTGATCGTCCCGTTGTTGGTAACGGTGTTGGTAAATTTTGGTGTCATGGGTGTCACCGGTATTCCGCTCAATACCCCCAACTCGGTCGCATCAGCGATGGCCATCGGCATCGGTGCCGACTACGCAATCTATATCCTGTATCGTATGCGGGAGGAATTGCAGCGACTCGGAGACTTCGACTTGGCGCTACGTGAGACGCTACGCACGGCGGGGAAAGCAGTGGTTTATGTTGCCACTGCAATCGCCGGAGGGTATTCAGTGCTGATGCTGTCTTTCAACTTCTATGTGCATATTTGGTTCGGCATCCTAATTGTCATGTCGATGGTCGTCAGCGCATTGTCGGCGCTGATCTTGGTGCCTGCGCTGCTTAAAGCCTTTCCGCCTAATTTTCTTAGTCGAGGAGTGCGCCGACCTCTTAGCCCTGCGCTTGCGTCTACTGCTGTCGTGCTGTTGGCTTTAGGTGTCGTAATGTCGCACCAGTCCGCTCAGGCACAGGAACTGAAGGCTGATGAGATCATGGAGCGTAACTATCAGGCTACGCGGGTAGACAACTCGCTGTCGGAGGCAACCTTTCGCCTAATCAGTTCGTCGGGACAGGAGCGTGTGCGCAAGACTTTTGGTGCAACAAAGCTGCAACTTGACGGTGTGGGTAACCGACGCGTCATTCGGTTTTTGTCTCCGAGCGATGTGCGTAACACGACTACACTGCTGGTCGAGAACGCAGCGAACGAAGATGAAATTTGGGTTTACCTACCAGCCTTGAAAAAGCCTAGGCGATTGGCAGGTAACAACAAAAAAAGCAGTTTCGTTGGAACTGATCTGTCCTATGGTGACTTGGTCGGCCATAAGCCACAGAACTGGACTCATAAGTTTGTTCGCCAGGAAAAGCTCGCCACTTTTACGACTTACGTTGTCGAATCAGTGCCAAAGTCGCCGGATATAGCTGTCGACTCAGGTTATTCAAAGCGCGTCAGTTGGATTGACAAGGATAGCTTTGTAGCAATTAAAGTAGATTTTTATGATCCTGCGGGGACATTACTGAAAACAGCGGATAGCTCAGAGCTTAAGCAAGTTGATATAAAAAATAGAAAATGGCAGCCAATGTTGGTTCAAGTCAAGAACCATCAAACAAATGGTAGCACCATTGTGAAAATGGAAAAATTTGATGCCAACACAAAAGTTAGCGACGAGTATTTTTCCGTCCGCTATCTTGAAAAAGAAAAATAGGCTGACTGATGCGGATCAGATACTTCTTTAATGCGATCTGTATTGCAGCACTGTTTCAAGGCGTTCCCGTAATGGTGCAGGGGATGCCATTCGGTGAATGCCGGACAGGTTACTGGTCTTCAAACCGGAACCTTGATGATAAAGAAGCCATATCGAAGGCGACATGTTTTGTTAACTGGCATCCTTCTCTCGGCGAAGGTATGCGATTGGGGATGAACGCGCGCCTGGGCACTCGTGACGCTGGCGATGGCGAAGGTGCCCATGGGCGACTTCGCGAAGGTTTTTTGGAGATTGAGTCAGGCGCACTCACTTGGCGTATCGGACGTCAGATTATCGCCTGGGGTCGCTCTGATCGAATCAACCCTACTGACAGTCTATCGCCGCGTGATTTAACACTGCTCGTGCCGGATGACGACGAGCAGCGCATTGGTATCAATGCAGGACTTGTTCGTTACAATATTGACAATTCGCTATCGGTAACGGCGGTTGTTGCCCAGTTCGAGGCAAACAGGATTCCGCAAGGCTCTCTGCCCCAAAATTTGATCCGATCCACTGAACCTAGCCGCCCTGAATGGGCTCTCAAGTTAGACAGGTCTGGTGGTGGCGTCGATTGGTCTATTTCCTATTTCGACGGCTTTGATGGCTTCGCGCGGTACAGAGTTGACTTCGCGTCGCCAACGACGCCAGTGTTCCGAAGCGCCTACGAACGGGTGCAAACTTTAGGTGCTGACTTCGCGTGGGCACAAGGTGCATGGACGATGCGTGGTGAATTTTCTTATTCCCACTTAGAGCAGAGTTGTGTCCCCTGTGAGTTGAATCGACGCAAGGTGGCTCGCGCAGTTCTTGGTGTTGATCGAGATTTTTGGGACACTGCGAATATTAATTTCCAATTGTTCTCCGTCGTCCGCAGCTATCAAGACCTCGAGTCCGTGCCCGCTGCGCGGAAGCCTTTTGCTCTCGCCTTGGATCGTCTTGATTCTGAGTTTGCTGCCCGGGAATGGGGTATGACGTTTCGTGTTTCAAACCGCTTCCTCAATGATCGACTCAAGCTAGAGTTGGCCGCAATCGCAGACATGACGAACCAGAGCTTAGTATTGCGTCCGCGTGCCAGCTACGCATTCAATGATTCGCTCAAGCTCGGCGTTGGAATCGACTATTTCCGAGGAGATAACCAGACGTTCTTTGGTGCCAGAAAAAGGAACGACACCGCTTTTGTCGAATTGAGTCTAATTTATTGATTGACAAAGGTGTGCGGCCGTGTAAATCTGTATTTATTTTATATTCCCACGCATCAACCTGTTGCTTGGTACAAAATCCTGCGGTGAACCAGTTGATGTGTCGAGATGGCAGGCACAAGCCTCGCCGTGTGCAGCGGCAACCAACTCATGAAGAATTCCGCACTCCCCTGCGGTCCAGATGCGCTTGGCTGTAAGCACGGTAGCCGTTGTGACTGTGTACAGGATCGGGCAGCAGCCCGGTTTTCTCGTAGTAGCGAATCGTTTCGATATCAACGCTGGTGGCTTGTCCCAGTTCACCGATGCGCATGGCAGTTTCCCATTGGGACTCCTTGGCTGACGAAAGCAACTCTATTTCATGCTTGACCCTAGAGTTGCTACAGGGTGTGTAATACTAACATAGATACTAAAAAGGGAAATGTATGTCTGCCAGTTGCTGTGGTTCTACCTGTTCATCACAAACTGCCGCTAGCCCGCGCTATCGCAAGGTACTATGGGCTGCGCTGATCATCAATGCCGTGATGTTCATTGTCGAAATTGCTGGCGGGCTAAAGTCAGGCTCGGTTTCACTGTTCGCCGATGCGGTTGACTTCGCTGGTGATGCCACCAACTACGGAATCTCGCTAGCCGTGCTATCTATGGGCCTAGCGTGGCGATCACGCGCCGCGATAGTAAAAGGCATGTCGATGGTGGCGTTCGGGCTGTTCGTGCTTGCCAAAACAGGTTGGGCCGCGATCAACGGCATTCCGCCGGAACCACTGACGATGGGTGTTGTCGCAGTGCTGGCGTTGCTCGCAAACGGCGCGGTGGCCCTCATGCTTTATGCCTTTCGTGACGGTGACGCCAATATGCGATCTGTCTGGCTGTGCAGTCGCAACGATGCCATTGGAAATGTTGCGGTGATACTGGCTGCCGCCGGAGTGTTTGGCACTGGTAGTGGTTGGCCTGACCTCGTCGTCGCGGTGATTATGGCAGGACTGGCGCTCTCGTCAGGGGTTGCCATTGTGCGACAAGCCAATCGAGAGTTGACGGTCCAAACTGATTCGACTTCCACTCAGCTTAAATATATCCTCCGAAAGGAAGAGGCATAAGCCATGACGGACGAAAATTTGCCAAGTTCACCGGAATCACCGGAACTCCTACAACCGACCAGAATGCTTGATTTTCAAACTGACAACATTCGCGCCCTCGTGAACAAGCGGGGGTGGCGGCAGCAAAGTCGTCAGGAAGATGCTGCACGTGCAGTCTACGAGTTTTGCCGAGAAGAAATTTTGTTTGGTTATAACTCTGATGCAGACGACATGCCAGCTTCGCGCGTGCTGGCGGAAGGAGTCGGGCACTGCAACACGAAAGCTACCCTACTGATGGCCTTGTTGCGATCAGTTGGCATCCCGTGCCGGTTGCATGCCTTTACGATACACAAGAACTTACAACGTGGGGCACTCACACCCTTCGTGTACTTCATGGCTCCGCGCGAGATTATTCATACCTGGGCCGAGGCGAAACTTGGGAATCAATGGGTAGTATTGGAGGGATTGATTCTGGACAGTGGCTACCTGGAAGCTGTTCAGCATCGATTTACTCACTGTGCCCATCCTTTTCTTGGTTACGCAGTAGCAACAGCCGATCTACAAAAACCACGGGTAGAATGGACGGGGGGCGATACATTCATCCAGCGTGATGGCATTGCGAGAGAACTAGGAATTTATAAATCCCCGGACGAATTTTATGCCAAACAAGGGACGAATCTATGTGGAATCAAAGGATGGCTATATCGCAACTATTTTTATAAGCGATTGAACGAAAATATATCGAATATTCGTGGTGGTTTTAATCAGATGGCCAATCATGACCAACAATGTAGTCACTAATCCCGTAGACCAAAAGAATCAACATACCAAATTGACGGCATGACATGCCAAGGCTGCGTCAAGCGTGTTCACGCCGCTTTGGTTCCGTTTGCTGAAACGGTGACAGTGAATCTCAATCCGCCTCTTGCGGTTTTGACGCACCTTAAGGGTAATTTGGTTGATCTGCAAGACGCCTTGTCTGGTACACGTTATGCAATAAGCCTTGCAAATAACCAAATAGAGAACTTCGGAGGCGACTCTCTTGTCAACTTGAGCGCCAGTGCGCTGTTGACCGAGGCAGAGTGGAAGGGGGCGTACATTTTGGCGAAGAAAAAACCGCCGACTCAGCCACCGACCATTCGTGAAGTCATCCGGCAAATCGCCATGCTCGGCGGCTTCCTGGGCCGCAAGTGCGATGGACAGCCCGGCGTCAAATCGCTCTGGCTTGGCTTTGCTCGGGTCAGGGATTTCGTGCAGGGTGTTGAGCATATGCGCTTGCTTCAGGATGCGGGGGAAGTTGTGTGTAAGGGCATGCCCCTGACCCCGTTACGCACCCAGCCAGCGCCCGCGCCGCGGGCGACCCGGCGGTGGACGCGCCGCCAAACGCATCACAAGCGCTTCGGGGCAAGGCGCCTCACCTGCGGATCACCCGCCGGCCTCGCAGCGTGCGATCGGGAGTTCCGGGCGATTGCCCGGGCGCAGGCCGGTCAACAGTA
Organism: Verminephrobacter eiseniae EF01-2; assembly: GCF_000015565.1. Classification (NCBI taxonomy): domain Bacteria; kingdom Pseudomonadati; phylum Pseudomonadota; class Betaproteobacteria; order Burkholderiales; family Comamonadaceae; genus Verminephrobacter; species Verminephrobacter eiseniae. Next base: position 3,329,116 of record NC_008786.1, on the reverse strand, counting down.
CTAACATGGCAACCCACGGGCGACGCCCACCCGAACGCAAGCAGATGGAGACCGCGCGATGACTGATTTTCTCCCCCGGTTCGCTGCCGCGATGGCGCTGGGTGCCTGCCTGCTGGCCGCCACCCCGTCAGCCAATGCCGATGCGCCATATCCTGCGCGTCCGCTCCGGATGGTCGTGCCCTATGCCGCCGGCGGTCCGACCGACACCTTCGCTCGCGCGCTGGCCGAAAGCTGGGCCAGACAGCTTGGCGTTGCGGTGCTCGTGGACAACCGCTCCGGCGCCGGCACGGTGGTAGGCACCGAAGTCGTCGCCAAGGCCGTGCCGGATGGCTACACCATGCTGATGACCACCGTGGCGCACGCGGCGAACCAGCGCATCTACGCCAAGCTCCCCTATCGGACGGTGGAAGATTTTGCGGCCGTGGGCCTGGCCGCGCGCGCCCCGCTGGTGGTACTGGTCAACAAGTCGGTTCCGGCAGCGACACTGCCGGACTTCATTGCCTACCTCCGAACCCGCCCGGGCAAGGTGAACTACGGCTCGGCGGGTGTCGGCAGCGCTCCGCACCTGGCGGCAGAACTGCTCAACCACATGGCCGGCACATATGCCGTCCATGTGCCGTATCGCGGCAGCGCGCCAGCGCTGGCAGACTTGATCGGCGGGCATGTCGAATTCATGCTTGACAGCACGGCCAGCGGTCTGGCCCAAGTGCGCTCGGGCAGCGTGCGGCTGCTCGCCACCTCGATGAGCCAGCGCCTGCCCCAGACGCCAGACACGCCCGCAGTGGCGGAGGCGGTGCCCGGGTACGAGGCCTATACCTGGAACGGCTTGTTCGTGCCGGCCGCAACGCCCGCGCCGGTCATCCGCAAGCTGTCGGATTCGCTGGGCCGTGCGCTGCAGGATCCGGCACTCAAAAGCAAGGCCCATGGGCTTGGCCTCATGCTGGAGGAGCAGCCCACAGCCGCTGCGCTCGACGCCTTCTTGCAGGTCGAACTGGACAAATGGGGCCGCGTCGCGGCGGCCGCCCGGATAACCGCCGAGTAAGCGCCGAGTAAGCGCCGAATGAGGAATGACAACGATGATCAAGCATCAGCTTTGCGCACAGCGCTATTTCGAGGACTTCGCGCTCGGCGAGCGCATGAATCTGCCCTCGCGCACCATGACGGACGCGCTGTTCGCGGCGTTCCAACTGGCCAGCGGTGACAACCATCCGATCCATTACGACGTGCAATACTGCCGCGCACAGGGCATGCCGCATATGCTGGCGCATGGCTTTCAGGTGCTGATACAGACCGCTGCCGGCGCGGGTCTGTTTCCCCATATGGTCGAGGAGTCGCTCAAGGCATTCATCGAGCAAAGCAGCCGCTTTCTCGCACCCGTGTATGCGGGCGATACGCTGTATTGCAGCCTGACGGTCAGCGAACTGATTGCGGGCCGCACGACCGGCGTGCTGACGATGCGCTCGGAAATCTTCAACCAAGACCGCGTATGCGTGATGGATGGGGTGCAAAAGTACCTCTTGCGCAAGCGTGGAACGCCCAGCCACGGCCCCACCGGCATCCGGCCGCCGTCGATCGCGCCACAGGCGTGATGCGGGCGTGATGCGGGCGTGATGCGGGCGAGCGCAGCGGACAACCAGCGGACAGGGCGCAGCGCACCGAATCGTCCGCATCCCGGCCCGAGCACTCTGGCACGCAGGGCAACGGGTCGGGCATCCGCCCTTCATGCGATGCGCGCGCGGCCCCGGCAGTGCCTTCGCAGTCCTGGAGTGCTGGTCCGTATCCGGCCATTTTTGTCCTTCAGCGCCGCCCCCTGGCAGGCCGGCCCCGGCAACGACTGGCGTTCATGCAACGGTCACATCGCCGCACTACATTGCGGTTGCTTGGCCATTTCCAGCCATCGCCCACCATGGAGTCCACAGTGCCCGCTGACCGTCCCACACCCGAATCCCGCCGTCAATTCCTGCGCCAGGCCACGCTCGGCACCGGCGGCGCCCTGCTGGCGGCAGGTCCATTGTCCAGCGTGCTCGCGCAGCAACAGGCGCCGGCCGTCATCACGGCCGAGCGCCTGCGGCCGCAGGTGCGCAGTGGCGCGATGAGCGGCGACACCACGCGCGACGCAGCCATGCTCTGGAGCCAGACCGACCGCGTTGCGCGCATGGTGGTGGAGTATTCGGCCCACGAGAATTTCAAGAACGCGCAAACCATCACCGGCCCGCTCGCGCTGGCGCGCAACGACTACACCGCGCGCGTCGATTTGCGCGGCTTGCCGGTGGCGCAGCGGCTGTACTACCGCGTGCGTTTTCAGGATCTGCAGCACAAGTCGGCCTGGAGCGAGCCGGTGACCGGCAGCCTGATCATCGCGGGCGGCAGCGGGCGCGACATCAGCTTTGCGTTTTCGGGCGACGAGGCCGGACAGGGCTGGGGCATCAACGAAGCCTGGGGCGGCTATCGCGTGTACGAAACGATGCGCCGTTTCCAGCCCGATTTCTTCATCCACTCGGGCGACCAGATCTATGCCGATGGCCCGATACAGGCCGAGGTGACACTCGACGACGGCAGCATCTGGCGCAATCTGGTGACGCCTGCCAAGGCGAAAGTGGCCGAGACGCTCGACGATTTTCGCGGCAACTTCGCCTACAACCTGCTGGATGCGAACAAAAAGAGATTCATGGCCGAAGTGCCCTTCCTGGTGCAATGGGATGACCACGAAGTGCGCAACAACTGGTGTCCCGACCAACGCATTGACGCGGCGGACAAGCGCTACCAAGAGCGCGATTTGAATCTGCTGATGCAGCGCGCGCGCCAGGCCATGTTCGAGTACAACCCGTTTCGCATCGACAGCGCCGATCCGCAGCGCATCTATCGCTCTTTCGACTACGGCCCCTTGCTGGAGGTGTTCATGCTCGACGAGCGCAGCTACCGCAGCGCCAACTCAGCCAACGCCCAAGACCGGCAAGGCGCAGATACCGCTTTCCTCGGCACGGCGCAAATGCGCTGGCTCAAACAGTCGCTGCGGCGCTCGCGCTCGACATGGAAAGTGATCGCCAGCGACATGCCGCTGTCGATCGTCGTTCCCGACCTGAACCCGGGTGTGCCGCCAGACACTTACGAAGCCTGGGCCAACGGCGAGCACGGCATGCCCCTGGGCCGCGAACTGGAAGTGGCTCGACTGCTGCGCTTCATCAAGCACCACCAGATCAGGAATGTGGTGTGGGTGACCGCCGATGTGCACTATGCGTCGGCGACTCATTACACGCCGCAGAAGGCGCGCTTTACCGACTTCGAGCCGTTTTGGGAGTTTGTCGGCGGGCCGCTGCATGCCGGCTCTTTCGGCCCGGGCAAGATCGACCGGACATTCGGTCCGGATGTGCGCCATGTCAGCATCCCGATGGACATGAAGCAAAACCGTCCGCCCACCGAATTGCACCAGTTCTTCGGCATCGGCAAGATCGATGCCAAGACCAAAGCCATGACGGTGTCCCTGCACAATGTCGAGGGCAACAAACTGTATGGCGTGGAGCTTGCGCCGCAAGCCTGATCACCAGTCGCCGCCGGGCCGTTCGGCCTGGCCAGCCCCACCTTTGCGACGAGCGCTTCGACAGGCTCGATGCGTCGGCGCTGAACGCCATGGCGGCGAACGTCTACGATTTCGACGACACCCATATCCCGACCATCGTGCACCCTGACTGCCGTGGGTGTGGTGCTCCTGCGGCGCCGCGCCGGACTGGAAGGATTCAATGATGCGGCAGCTTGCGATCATGCCGTGCGCGCGCTCGGCGCGACGGTTCGATTCGCGGACGATGCCGACATGGCCGTGGACACAGCGCGCGTCACGATCGGGTTCACCGATGGCGGCACCCTGGCCGAGGAGGTCACGACTTCTCACGCAGGCCTGGCGCGCCCCATGCCAGACAGCGATATCGAACACAAGCTCGGGGAGATTTGCCGCCATGGGCAGTCAGGCATCGACGCAGCGCCACTGATCGAAGCGCTGTGGTCGCTCGATGGGTGCGCCGATGTCTCCAGGATGCGGGCGCTGGCCGCGCCTGCGGCCAGCTAACGCTTCGGCCGACCCCGGGAGCAATAGGCGAAAGGCAGCCTCAGCGCACCTGCTGCTCGTCTTCATGCAACGCGGCAACGATGCCGGAAAGCCCGGTGCCCGGTGGCGGGTAGCGCAGCAGCACCTGCGGGTCGTGCCCCGGAATCACATGCGCCGGCGACTCTGCCAGCCCCCGGATCCGCTGCCAGCCTTCGACCATGTCGCCCATGTCGTGGACGATGGGAAAAGGCTTGCCTTCCCCGATGTTCCGGTAATAGTGGCTGGCGTCGGATGCGAGCACCACCCAGCCGCGCCGCGTGTGCACGCGCACCGCTTGCAGGCCCATCGTGTGGCCGCCGATCAGGTGCACGGAAATGCCGGGCGCCAGCGTCTCTTGGCCGTCGTGGAAGCGCACCCGGCCTGCGTAAACGCTGCCGACCATGCGCAGCACGTCGAACACGTCGTAGGCCGCATGCATGCACTGGTGCGCCATGTAGCGGCCGGTCGCGAACTGCATCTCGCGGTCTTGCAAGTGGAAGGTTGCGGCAGGAAACAGCTCGCAGTTGCCCGCATGGTCGTAGTGCAGGTGCGTGACGATGACGTTGCGTATGTCGGCCGCCGACTCGCCGATCAGCCCCAGCGCAGTGGCCGGGTTCCGCAAGAGCCTGCGGCCGCGTGCGGTCGCGGCCTCCTGGTTGAAGCCGGTATCGATGGCCCACACGCCGGAGGGCCCGCGGATCAGCCAGACAAAGTAATCCATCGGCATCGGGCCGTCGTGCGCATCGCCACCGATGAAGTTTGCCGATGCATTGCGATCGTGCTCGGCGTACTTGATGGCGTACACCTCGTGCACAGGGGTCATCTTTTGTCTCCTTCTTTGCTGGTCGGCGACGCGACCGCGAATTTTCCATTCACTGTATCTGCAAGCCCTTTTCCTCGATGATCTGCGTCCACTTGCCGATCTCGTGCGCAATGAAGGCCCTGGCTTGGGCACGGCTGCTGCCCACCACATCGAGGCCATCGCGCTCGAACATCGGGCGCAGCGCCGCACGCTTCATGGCTTCCAGCGTCGCCGCGTGCAGTCGATCGATCACTGCTGCCGGCGTTCCAGCCGGTGCGGCCAGCACGAACCAGTTCAAGGCCTCGAAGCCGGGTAGCGTCTCGGCGATGGTCGGCACATCGGGCAGCGCCGCCATGCGCTTCGAAACGGACGCGCCAGCGCGTCCACTCCGCCCCCGGCCGCGAACGGCACGATCAGCCGGATCGGCTTGACCGGATAGTCCGCCGCGACGGCTGCGCCGAGCCATGCGAGTTGAAAGAACCCGAACGCCATTGCGCACCATCCCGTCGGTTTCATGAAGGCTCCTTCATCCGCATCATCCGCATCATCCGCATCATCCGCAGTTCACGTTCTGACATATCGTAATGCAATCATACAATATGGCAATATCATTGACAGACTATCCGTAGACGACTAGCATCTCCAGCTTGCAGATCGCCAACGCCTGTTCATTCAACGGATCAAAGGAAGCCATGAACCAGGAGCTCTATGAAAAGGGTTTGAAGATTCGCCGCGAAGTGGTGGGTGATGCCTATGTCGATGCGTCGCTGAAAAACGCCGACGAATTCAGCCAGCCGATGCAGGAGCTGGTCACCCAGTACTGCTGGGGCGAAGTGTGGTCGCGCCCCGGGATCGACCGGCGCACCCGCAGCCTGATGAACCTGTCGATGCTTGCCGCACTGAATCGCCCGGACGAACTGCACACGCACATACGGGGCGCCATCAACAACGGCGTGACCAAGGCCGAGATCCGGGAGGTTTTCCTCCAGGTCGCCGTCTACTGCGGCATGCCGGCAGGACTGGGCAGTTTCAAGATCGCGCGCCAGGTGTTCAAGGAAATGGGCATCTGACGACATGAAAGGCAAGACTGCGCTCGTCACCGGATCGGCCGGCGGCCTGGGACTGTCGATCGTGCGGGGACTCGCTGCCGCAGGATGCAACGTGGTGCTGCATGGCCTGGATCCCGTGGCAACGATGCATGCGCGTTGCGCCGGGCTTGCCCAGGCACATGGCGTGCGCGTGGACTACCGGCATGCCGATCTGGCAGAGCCGCATGCGATCGCGTCCATGGTGCGCGGCATTGCGGACTCCACTGGCGGCATCGACATCCTGGTGAACGACGCCGTGGTCCGGCACATGGCTCTGATCGACGGGTATCCGGTCCAGCACCGGGGCATGGCGCTCGCCATCAACCTCACCACCAAGACCGCACCGCCGGGGCTGACGCGCGCCGTCGCGGTCGAGGCGGCCAGCGACGGGATCACCTGCAATGCTGACAGGCCGGCTGACTCTGCGCTGACAAGCGCCCGAAGTTTGTGCACGGAGCCGTAGAAGAATGCCCAAGGAGACGAATGATGTTGCGCCATATCCTGGCCGTTGCTGCCACCCTGTTGATTTCTGAAGAGGCATCTGCCCAGGCATTTCCTTCGCGCCCGCTCACGATCATCGTGGGTGTCGCGCCCGGGGGCACGCTCGACACGCTGGCCCGTCTGGTTGCGGCCTCGCTCACCACAGACTTCAAGCAGCCCGTCATCGTGGAGAACGTGGTGGGCGCCGGCGGCCTGATCGGCTTTCAACGCTTGCTGAAAGCCGATCCCAATGGATACACGCTGATGTTCAGCAATCCATCGATGGTGCTGATCCCGCTGCTCTACCCCAAGGCCGGCATCGATGCCGTGTCCGATGTCGAGCATGTGGGCCAGGTCGCAACAGTGCCCATGGTGCTGGCTGTCAGCAACAGCAGTGGCATCACGAGCCTGCCTTCGATGCTGGCGCGCATGCGGGACGGCAGCCTCAAGCCGGACCTTGGCTCGGGTGGCCCGGGCACCACATCGCATCTGGCAGAGGCCCTCTTCCTGCTGCTCGCCAAAGGCGCGGGTCAACTGGTGCAGTACCGCGGCTCGGGCCCTGCCATCACCGACCTGATGGCCGGCACCATCGACGGCATCATCGACCAGACCGTGACCCTGATGCAACTGCATCAGGGCCAACGCATCAAGGCCATTGCCCTGGCCGCGCCGCGCCGCATACCGCAGATGCCCGACGTGCCGACTTTTGCCGAAGGCGGCCTGCCAGCGTTCGACTTCACGATCTGGAACGGTGTCTTTGCGCCCAAGGGGACACCCAAGGCCGTGATGGCGGCGCTGTCCGAGGCGCTGTCCAGAGTCATCGATCGCCCGGAATTCAAGGCGCGCCTGGAGCAGATGGCAGCGCAAGCTCCTGCCCCATCCGAGCGGGGCTCCGATGCTTTGAGGCAGATCGTTCAGACCGACCAAAAGCGGCTGGCCGGGATCGCCCAATCCACCGGCTTGCAAGCGCGCTGACCACGCACCTGTCTTCTTCATTCACGGCAACCGGGAAATCATGATGAGCAAGCAAACCTTTGGCTTTATCGGCCTCGGCAATATGGGCGGCCCCATGGTCAAGCGCCTTTTGCACGCGGGCCACACGGTGCTGGTGTTCGATCGCGACGCGGCAGCCCTCGCGCGTGCCGTGGCCGACGGCGCGCAGGCGCGATCGAGCGCACTCGACGTTGCCGACGCGGCAGCGACCATCTTCCTGAGTCTGCCGGACGGCCCGGCCGTGCAGCATGTCATCTCGGCGCAAGACGGCCTGCTGCAAGGCAAGCGCGTCAAGTGCGTGGTCGACCTGTCCACCATCGGGCCACGCGCGGCAGTGGCTGCAAGCCAGGCGCTTGGCGCGCGCGGCATCGCTTATGTGGATTCGCCTGTCAGCGGCGGCATCGGCGGTGCGGAGCGCGGCACCCTGGCCGTGATGACCGCCTGCCCGCAGCCGTTGTACGACGAGCTTGCTCCGGTGCTGAAGAACTTCGGCCGGCTGTTCTACATGGGCGCTGGCCCAGGTCTGGGTCAGACCATGAAGTTGGCCAACAACCTGCTTTCTGCTGCGGCGGTGGCCATCACGTCGGAGGCGATGGCCATGGGTGCCAAGGCCGGCCTGGATCCGGGCGTGATGCTGGAGGTGATCAATGCCGGCTCCGGGCGAAATTCGGCAACCATGGAGAAATTTCCGAAGGCGGTGCTGACCGGCACCTTCAACATCGGCTTTGCTGCGCGGCTTGCCTGCAAGGATGTGCGGCTGTGCCTCGAAGAGTCCGAGGCACTGGGCGTGCCGATGGTGGTCGGCGCGGCTGTGCGCGAGATGCTGGTCGTCACCAACGCGGTCTATGGCAAGGATGCGGACTATACGGATGTGGCGCGTCTGCTGGAGACATGGGGCGGCGTGCCGATTCGCCAACATGTGAAGTGAAGTCTGCGGTGCGCACGGTCCTAGTGTCGCGTCACCGATCATCTGTCGGTCTGCGCTGGCCATCGAAGCGCATCGCGGCGTTGCATCACTTGCCAATACACTCTGTATTGGCTGCGCGATGCGCCTTGCGCTGCGCTCCGATGGCTGCGCCCAGCCTACGACATCTGATCCGTGACACAACACTAGCGGCCTTGTGATGAAAAGAATATGATTGACGGATCGTAAGACAAACATCCGTATCCCGTAACCCTCCACCCAGGACATCAGCATGATCGTCGAAATGCGTATCTACCATTGCTTGCCGGGCAGACTTCCTGCGCTGCACGACCGGTTCATCAAGAGCACGCTGGGCTTCTTCGAAAAGCACGGCATCGTGCAGATCGGCTTTTGGACCACCTTGGCCGGACCGAGCAACCATGCGCTGACCTATCTCCTCCAATGGGAGAGCCTGGCCGAGCGCGAAACCAGATGGAACGCCTTTCAGGCCGATCCCGAGTGGATCGCAAAACGTGCCGAAAGCGAAGCGACGCAAGCGATCGTGGAGCGCATCGAGAACCATTTTCTGACGCCGACCAGCTATTCGGCCCTGCGCTGAACGGCGCAGTTTTCGGCGCAAGACCGGCACCATGAACACACGGCAGTTGGGCTTCATCGGCCTGGGCCACATGGGCGGGCGGATCGCGCGGCGCCTCGTCGATGCAGGCATCGAGGTGCTGGGCCTGGACACCGCACCGGAGCGCGCGGCGGCAGCGGGGGCGCGAACGGCCGCTGGCGTGCGAGATGTCGTCGCCTTCGCCGATGTAGTGCTGCTTTCGCTGCCCGACAGCCATGTGGTCGAAGCCGTGGTCGAAGGCGCCGAAGGTGTGCTCGCCACTTCCCGCGCCGGGCAGACCACCAAGCTGCTGAACAACTTTTTGAACGCAGCGGCCCTGGCCGCAACGGCAGAGGTGATGGTGGCGGGCAAGAAGGCAGGGCTCGATCTGCATGTGCTGCCCGATGTTCTCAACAGCAGCAGCGGCGTGAACTTCGTGACACTGAATCGCTTTCCGAAGATCGTCGATGGCGATTATCTGGAGGGCGGGCTCACCAGCAAACGGATGACCAAGGATCGGGTGCTGTACATCGACCTCGTGCGCGAACTGGGCGTGGCGTCGCTGAACGCTTCGGGCCCGTTGGCAAGTTCGCGTCGTCGATGCCATCGGCGACATGTCGGGTGGCATCCGATTGGCGGGTGCAAAAGACCTCAAAACAGGAGCGATGCAATGAAAGTATTCCAAGGCAGGGCCGGCACGGTGTCGGAGCGCCGGTCCGCGACGTTCAGCGGCGTCGTGTGGGCCGATCCGATGATGCCCACCATCGACAAGGTGACGGTCAACAGCGTGTGTTTCACGCCAGGTGCGCGCACGTTCTGGCACACGCATGAGCAGGGCCAGATCCTGCAGGTGACATCCGGCAGCGGTTTTGTCTGCCTCGACGGAGAGGCGCCACAGACCATCCGCACCGGAGATGTCGTCTGGATCGGCGCCAACGAGCGCCATTGGCATGGCGCGGGCAGCGACACGCTGATGGTCCACACAGCCACTTCTCTGGGCACCACCCACTGGGCCGAAGAAGTCCTGGAAGAGGTCTATCGCAAGGCCGCCGGCACGGGCAGTCCGCGCCTTCTCTGATACGCAAGAGGCGGCGCTGGCCTTGTCGCCTGAACAGCAACGCGCCAAAGATGCATTCGTCCGGGGCCATGGGGCCTGTATGGCGCCGGAGGTGCTGGAGATCGTCCGCACCACCGGGCTCCACGGCGCGGCAATGGCGGCGCCGATGCTCGCGGCAGCGCTGGCCGAAGCGGGCAGCCGAGCCGTAGCCGCAGCAGACTGTCGTATGATGGCCTGTCTAATTGTCTCATCGTCAGACGAGAAAAAATCATGGCAGCCGGGATGGAATTGGTACGGCCAGAATCGCTGCGGCACCATATCGAGAACGTGCTGCGCCAGGCCATCATGTCCGGCCGCCTGGCTCCCGGGGCCCGGCTCGTGGAGCGCGAACTGTGTGAATCGCTCGACGTCAGCCGCACCTCGGTGCGCGAAGCCCTGCGCAGCCTCGAAGCCGAAAAGCTCGTGCGCACCGTGCCCCACAAGGGGCCGATGGTCGCAGTCATGTCCAGGCGCGAAGCCTCCGATCTGTATGCGATTCGCGGGCTGCTCGAAGGCTTTGCCGCCCGTGAATTTGCCAAGCGCGCGGACAACGCCGCCATCGCACGATTCGGCGATGGCGCCAAGAAGTTGCGGGCTGCGGCCCTTGCCAGCGATCAGCCCGGCGTGCTGGCCGCCAAGACCCATCTCTACGACATCCTGCTGGACAACTGCGGCAACGTGCTGGTCAAGGAAATCCTGACCAGCATGTATTCGCGCATCAATCTCTTGCGCGCCACTTCGCTGATGCATCCCGATCGGCTGCCGTCGAGTCTCAAGGAAATCGACGCCCTCTTCAAGGCATTGAAAGCGCGTGATGCCGATGCTGCAGAAGCCGCAGCGCGACTGCATGTGGCAAACGCAGAGAAGGCCGCCATTCGCATGCTCGAAGAGAAATCCCCGGGCAGCGAAGAGCCCGGCTTGCCGTCCGGGCACGGCTGATGGCCGGTCTCCCTGCGCGCCTGACCGCTCGACGGCCGGGCGCTCACCGCTCACCGATCGTCTGCGCGCGTAGCCGAACTCGTCTTGCAAGCACTCGGCGTTGCCAGCGCCGAGGTGGTGTGATGGATCGATGGAGGATGGCCTGCGGCGCGTGGGCGTGGCATCCGGGCCGTTGCCTCAAATCAATGCCTTGCGGATGCGCGCCGAGACCAGATCGATGGCGCTCACACTGACCACGATGATCAGCATCACGGCGCAGGTCTCGGCGTACTGGAAGCCGCGAATGATCTCCCACAGCACCACGCCGATGCCCCCTGCCCCGACCATGCCGACCACCGACGCCGAGCGCACGTTGGCCTCGAAGCGGTACAAGGTGAATGAGATCCACAGCGGCATCACCTGCGGAATCACGCCGTAGATGATTTCGTGCAGCGCGCTCGCTCCGGTGGCGCGTATGCCTTCGACCGGTTGCGGGTCCGTGGCCTCGACGGCCTCGGAAAACAGTTTCGCCAGCGTTCCCGAGGTATGTATCCACAGCGCCAGCACCCCGGCAAAAGGCCCCAGACCCACGGCCACCACGAACAGCATCGCAAACACCATTTCGTTGATCGCGCGAAACCCGTCCAGAACCCGGCGCACCGGCTGGTAGATCCACCAGGGCACGATGTTCGACGATGCCAGCAAGGCCAACGGCACGGCCGTGAGCACCGCCAGGGCCGTGCCCCACAGCGCGATTTGCAGCGTGACCAGCATCTCTTGCAGGTACAACTGCCACTGTGAGAAATTGGGCGGAAAGAACTCGGCCGCGTAGCGCACCATGTTGCCCGAGTCGCCCAGCAGATCCAGCGGGCGCATGTCGGCGCCTTTCCAGGACGCGGCCAGCAGCACCAGCAACAGGCCCCAGCACAGGTACCAGCCCAGGCTGTGCCGGGGGATGGCGGTCTGGGCCAGCGCCAAGGGGTTCGGGGCAGAGGACATGGGGGTACCTGTGGGTGTCGAAAATGTCTCGGGAGGGTGTTTCACTGCAACGCGGCCAGTTGCTGGTCGATCTCGGCCAGCCGGGTTTTCTTGTCGGCCTCGGTCAGCGTGGTGTCGGCTTCGATCTTGTTGCGCTTGCCGAACAGGGTCAGCTGGCGGATGGGTGTGAGCTGCGCGTTGCTCGACGGCTTGAAGCCCGACAGCTTGGACAGCTTCATCACGATCTCTTTCTCGCGCGCATCGGTCTTGGCGTAGTTGTAGAAAAAGTCCTTGATCTTGGCCTTGGTGGCCGGCGCCAGGCCCTTGTGCATGACCAGCGGGTCGAGCGCGATCAGCGGCGAGGTCCAGATGACTTTGATGTCCTTGAACTTCTCGGGATAGCGCTCTTTGATCTTTTCCAGGTTCTCGCTGTTGTTCGTGGCCACATCGACCTGCTTGTTGACCACGGCCAGGGCGTTGGTTTCGTGGTTGGCGCTGCGCACGATCTTGAAATGCGTCTTGGGGTCGAACTTGTTCAGCGCGAAGGCGTAGTAGCCCGGCACCAGATAGCCCGAGGTGGAGTTCGGGTCGCCATTGCCAAAGCTGAGCGAGCGGGCGTTTTTCAGCACGTCGTCCAGCGTGTTGCAGGGGCTGTCTTTGTGCACGATCAGGTGCGAGTAGTAGCCCTGCGTGCCATCGGCGTTGACCATCTGGGCGAACACCTCGCCGTTGGCGCGGTCCACGGCCTCCATTGCCGATTTGTTGCCCAGCCAGGCCGCCTGCACCTTGCCAAAGCGCATGCCTTCGATGATGCCGGCGTAGTCGGGGGAGAAAAAGGCGTGGACTTTGAGGCCGGTCTGCCGCGCCATGTCGTCCAGCAGGGGCTGCCAGTCGGCTTTGATGTTTTGCGAGGCTTCGGTGGAAATGAAGCTGAAAGTGATGTCCTGGGCCGCAGACAGACCCATGGTCAGGGTGGCGGCCAAGGCGGCGCCCAGTTGCTTGAACATGAGGGAACTCCAAAAACGGGTGGAAGAAGTGAACGGGCCGGTCAGGCGGCCCGGGCCATCGCCGGCGCGAACTGCGGCAGCGGCGTGATCGGCGATGGGGGCAATGGGGGCGATAGGGGCGACATGGGCGCAGGAACGGCTGCCGGCGCTGCGTCTGCCAGGATCTCGTCGGCCTGCACGCCGTACAGGCTGCGCAGCAGCGCGGGTGTCAGCGCGGCCGAAGGGCCGTCGTACACCACCTGGCCGTGGTGCAGTGCGACCACGCGCGGGCAGTATTTGATGGCCAGATCCACCTGGTGCAGCGAGACGATGACGGTGCAGCCGTCCTCGCGGTTGATGCGCGCCAGGATCTCCATCACCTTGCGCGCGGATTCGGGGTCGAGCGATGCAATCGGCTCGTCGGCCAGCACCACTTTGGCGCCCTGCACCAGCGTGCGCGCAATCGCCGCCCGCTGCTGCTGCCCGCCCGACAGCGTGGAGGCCCGCTGCGCATGGCAGTCGGCAATGCCCACGCGGGCCAGCGCCTCCAGCGCCAGCGCGCGCTCCTGCGGCCGGAACAGGCGCAACCAGCCGCGCCACGAGGGCATGCGGTGCAGCAGGCCGACCAGCACGTTCATCAGCACCGGCAGGCGGTCGACCAGGTTGAACTGCTGGAACACAAAGCCTACCTGCGAGCGCACTTTGCGGATGTCGCGGTGGATGCTCCCGCCTTGCTGCACGCAGCAGCCATCGACCTCGATCAGCGAGGGGCTGTGCGCGTCGGCCACCACCAGACCTGCCACATGGCGCAGCAAGGTGGATTTGCCGGAGCCCGAGGCGCCGATCAAGGCCACCATCTCGCCGTGCTGCACGCTCAGGTCGATGTCGCGCAGCGCCTGCTTGCCGTTGGCAAAGTGTTTGTTCAGTTGTCGGATATGAAGTGCGGTAGACATGGTGCTTTCCTTTTCTGGGCGTCGTTCAGACCACCGCAGTGTGGCCGCCGGGCGTGACAATGCGTTGACAGTCGATGGCCTGTGCCGCAACGCCGCCACAGCGCCACAGCGCCACGCCCTACAGCACGCGCCGCCCCTCGCGCCAGACGCTGCGCACCACCGCCTGCCGGGTTCCGTCGGGCAGGTCGATCATGTGCAGTTGCACCAGGTCCGCGCGCAGGCCCGGGGCCAGTTCGCCCCGGTCGGACATGCCGGCGGCGCGGGCCGGGTTGCGGGTGACGGTGGCCACGGCCCGGGGCAGGCTCAGGATGTCGCCCTGCACCAGCCGCAGCACGGCGCCCAGCAGGCTGCCGGGCACATAGTCCGATGAAAGTATGTCCAGCAAGCCCGCGCGCGCCAGTTCCGTGGCGGCCACGTTGCCGGAATGCGAGCCGCCGCGCACCACGTTCGGCCCGCCCATCACGGTGAGCAGGCCGCGCTCATGCGCGGCGCGCGCTGCGGCCAGGGTGGTCGGAAATTCGGACAGCGCTGCGCCCTCGGCATGGGCCTGCTCGACATGCGCGACGGTGGTGTCGTCATGGCTGGCCAGCGCAATGCCGTTGGCGCGGCAGTAGTCGACGAAGTACGCGCGGTGCGGCGCGGCGTAGCGCTCTTGCAGCGTGGCGGCATGCAGCACCTGGCGCTCGAACTTCTCGTCGCTCCAGCCCTTTCTGCCGGTGTAGTAGGTGCGGGCCTGGGCGAGGTTCTCCCACTGGCGCTGGCCCGGTGTGTGGTCCATCAGCGAGATCAGTGTCAGGCGGGGATGGCCGTGGAAGGGCGCGAACAGGTCGATGGTGTTGGGCGCCGGCAATTCGCAGCGCACATGCAGGTGGTGCTCGGCGCGCAGCAGGCGGCGCTCGGCGCAGGTGTCGATGCTGTCCAGCACCCGGTTCCAGGGGCGGCTGCGCAGGCCGCCCGCGTCGGCCTCGCCCACCCCCAGCGCATCGAACACCGTGGTGATGCCGGCTGCGGCAATCTCGGCGTCATGCGCCAGCAGCGCCGGCAGTTCGGCCCAGGGTACCTGGGGGCGGGGCATCAGGTGGCGCTCGAAGTTGTCGGTATGCAGTTCGACCAGGCCGGGCAACAGGTAGTCGCCGTCCAGATCGATGCCCGCCAGCGCCGATGTCGCACCGGCGTCGAGCGCCGCGATGCAGCCGCCATCGACCCGCAGGCTGCCCTGCACCACCTCGCCGGGCAGCACCAGGCGGGCGTTCTTGAAAATGCTTGCGCTCATGCCCATGGCGTGACACTCCGGAAGTCGGCCACATTCACACGCCGCGTGGCCACGGCTGCGCCCACCTGGGTGTCGTGAAAGATGCCGACCAGCGCGGCGCCGCGCGCCAGCGCTTCGCGGATCAGGTCCAGCACCGTCGCGGTGTTGGCCGCGTCCAGCGATGCCGTGGGTTCGTCGAGCAGCAGCAACGGTTTGGGCTTGATCATGTTGCGCGCGATGTTGATGCGTTGCTGCTCCCCGCCCGAGAAGGTGGCCGGCGGCAGCGGCCACAGGCGCTCGGGAATGCGCAATCGGCTCAGCCAACTGCGGGCCAGCGCATACGCTGCCTGCTGCGCCCGGGCATCGCCGGCTGCGTCTTCGATCAACGGCTCGGCCACCACGTCCAGCGCCGACACCCTGGGTATCACGCGCAGGAACTGGCTGACGTAGCCGATGGTGTCGCGGCGCAATTGCACCAGCGCCCGGGGCGTGGCCTGGGTCACATCGACCAGCGCGCCCTGCGCCGAGCGCACCGTGATGCTGCCCTCGTTGGCCAGGTAGTTGGCGTAGATCATTTTGAGCAAGCTGCTTTTGCCCATGCCCGAAGGGCCGTCGAGCACCAGGCATTCGCCGGGGTGTACGCACAGGTTCACCCGGGCCAGCACCGGTAGCTCGATGCCGTTTTGGTGGTGCAGGGTAAAGCGCTTGGCCACCCCTTGCAGTTGGACGATGGGGGCGTTCATGGTTGCAGTACCGAAGAGACCAGGAGTTGGGTGTAGGGGTGCTGCGGGTCGTCGAGCAACTGGTCGGTCAGGCCCGATTCGACCACGCGGCCGCGCTGCATCACCAACATGCGGTGCGCCAGCAGGCGGGCCACGGCCAGGTCGTGGGTGACGATGACGACGGCCAGTTGCATCTGCCGCGTGAGCTGGCGCAGCAGGTCCAGCAGGCGCGCCTGCACCGATACATCCAGGCCCGAGGTCGGCTCGTCCATGAAGATCAGGCGCGGTTGCGTGACCAGATTGCGGGCGATTTGCAGGCGCTGGCGCATGCCGCCCGAGAAGCTGCGCGGGGCGTCGTCGATGCGGTTGGCGTCGATCTCCACCCGCTGCAGCCACTCGATGGCCGTGGCCCGCAGCCGGCCATAGTGGCGCTCGCCCAGGCCCATCAGCCGCTCGCCCACGTTGGCGCCGGCAGAGACCTCCATGCGCAGGCCGTCGGCCGGGTTCTGGTGCACGAAGCCCCAATCGGTGCGGGCCAACAGCCGCTGCCGGGCCAGGCCCAGCGCAAACACATCCTGCAACTGGCCATCGCGCTGGCGAAACTGCACCAAGCCCGCGTCGGGTGCGCTGCGCGCAGCAATCGCATCGAGCAGCGTGGACTTGCCCGAGCCGGACTCGCCCACCACGGCCAGCACCTCGCCGGGCCACAGGTCGAAGGAAACATCCTCCAGCGCCACGCGCTCGCCGTAGCATTTGCGGATGCCGCGCACGCTCAACAAGGCGGCGTTCATGCGCGTTCCTCCGTGGCGGCGGCGGTCGGCCGGCCTTCCCGGTCCGTTTGGCGTTCTTGGCGTTCTTGGCGTTCTTGGCGCTCTCGGCGCTCCTGGCAGTAGTCCGAATCGGAGCAGGCGTGCATGCGCGTGCCCTGGTCGTCGGTGATGACTTCATCGAGAAAGCTGTCGGTCGCGCCGCACAGCGCGCAGGCGGCATTTTGGCGCTGTACCTCGAACGGGTGGTCTTCAAAGCCCAGGCTTTGCACCGCCGTGTACGGCGGCACGGCGTAAATGCGCTTTTCGCGGCCCGCGCCAAACAGTTGCAATGCGGGGTTCATGTGCATCTTGGGGTTGTCGAACTTCGGGATCGGTGACGGTGACATCACATAGCGCTGGTTCACCAGCACCGGGTAGTCGTAGGTGGTGGCGATATGGCCGTAGCGGGCAATGTCCTCATACAGCTTGACATGCATCAGGCCGTATTCGGCCAGGCCGTGCAGCGTGCGCGTTTCGCTCTCGCGCGGCTCCAGGCGCTGCATGGGCTCGGGCACCGGCACCTGGTAGACGATGACCTGGCCTTCGGTCAGCGGGGTCTCGGGAATGCGATGGCGCGTCTGTATCAGCGTGGCCATGCGCGTGCGCGTGGTCGTTGCCACCGCCGTGGTGCGCTCGAAGAAGCGCCGGATATTGACCGCGTTGACCGTGTCGTCCGAGCCTTGGTCGATCACCTTCAGGCAGTCCTGCGGCCCGATGATGGCGGCCGTGACCTGGATGCCGCCGGTGCCCCAGCCATAGGGTAGCGGCATCTCGCGCGAGCCAAAGGGCACCTGGTAGCCCGGAATCGCCACGGCCTTGAGAATCGCGCGGCGGATCATGCGCTTGCTGCGCTCGTCGAGATAGGCGAAGTTGAAGCCGCCATCGACGGATGGTGCATCAGGCTGTGCATCAAGCCGTGCATCAGGCTGTGCATCGGTCGCCAAGGGCAGCGTGTTCATCTGTCATCTCCGGCAGGGGATCGGGCCGCTGCGCGCATCTTGCGCACCAGTTCCAACTCGGCCTGAAAGTCCACGTAATGCGGCAGCTTCAGGTGCTGCACGAAGCCCGACGCCTCCAGACTGTCGCTATGGGACAGCACGAACTCCTGCATCTGCGCGGGCGATTGCACCGTCTCGCCCAGTTCATCGGCGCGCAGCGCGCGGTCCACCAGGCTCATCGCCAGGGCCTTGCGCTCGCTGTGGCCAAAGGCCAGGCCATAGCCGCGCGTGAACTGCGGCGGCTCACTCTGGCTGCCGGCAAACTGGTTCACCATCTCGCATTCGGTGATCTCGATGTCGCCGATGGAGATCACAAAGCCCAGTTCCTCGGGCGCAATCTCCAGCGCCACCGTGCCCAGGCGCAGTTCGGCGACGAACGGGTGCGAGTGCGCATAACCGCGCTGGGTGGAATAGGCCATCGCCAGCAAAAAGCCCTCGTCGCCACGGGCCAGGTTTTGCAAGCGCGTGGCGCGGTCTGCCGGAAAGCGCAGCGGCTCGCGCGTCAGGTCGGTGGCGCCGGGGTCGCCCGGGGGGACGGGCCGGGTTTCGATCAGCCCTTCCTGGTTGAGCAGCTCCACCACGCGCGCCGGGGGAGGTGTCAGCCCGGGGGCCTCGGGCGCCCAGTCCGCCACCGGGTCGGCCAACGGCTCCTGGCTCTGCGCCAGCAGCGTGAAGTCCAGCAGGCGCTGCGTGTAGTCGTAAGTGGGGCCCAGCAGTTGGCCGCCGGGCAGGTCTTTGAAGGTGGCCGAGATGCGCCGGTCCAGCAGCATGCGGGCGGTATCGACAGGGCAACTGCTGCCCAGGCGCGGCAGCGTGGCGCGGTAGGCGCGCAGCAGGAAGATGGCTTCGACCAGATCCCCGGCAGCCTGCTTGATCGCCAGCGCGGCCAGTTCGGGGTCGTACACCGAACCCTCGGTCATCACGCGGTCCACGGCCAGCTTGAGCTGCCCACGGATCTGTGACACCGACAGTGGCGGCTGCGCGGCATCGCCCCGGCGCTGCTCGGCCAGCCGCCGGTAACTGCTGCGGATGGCGGCTTCTCCGCCCTTGACGGCAACGTACATGCTCAGATCTCCTCGGTGGTGTCGTGTGGTGTGCGGACGATGCGCGTGGTGCGCGGCAGGCCCACGATATGCGCCGCCCCACCCAGCAGCAGATCGACCCCGCAAGGAAAGGCCGCATGGTTGGCCTGCCACTGGGGCACAAAATCATGCGCCAGGCCACAAGGCGGCAATGTCGCCTGGCCACGGATACCGGGGCCGGTCAGCAGCCACGCGCCGGCATCGGCCGGCGCTTGCAATGCCCCGGCACCGGCCGGCGCAGTCAAAGTCCCGGCATCGGCCGGGACCGCCACTGCCCCGGCCCCCGCCAGCGCCACATCGACCACGCAGGTCGCCGATCGATCCGGGTCGCTATCGCTGCCCTGCGCCAGGCTGCGCAAGGCCGGCAGCGCATCGCCTTGCGCCACCCAGGCGAACCCGGCCAGGCCAGGCTCGCTCACCAGCGTGCAGCCGGTATGAAAGCGCAGCCACGGGCCGGCATCGCTGGCCGCCAGGCGCGGTGACAGCCACAGACGGCAATCGCTGTCGAGCAAGGCCAGCAGCACCGCCGCCGAAGCGCGCTGGCCCACGGCGGGCGTTTGCGCGTCATGCAGCACGGCCACGCTGCGCCCGGGGTGCGCCAACGCCTGCAGCACTGCGCGAAAAACGGCCTGGCTGCCCAGGGCCTGGTTCGAAAAGCCCGCGCCCAGGGAGGACAGGATGCTTGCGGTCATTGCGCGTCCTCCGCGTTCTCCAGGCTGCTCTCGCGCGCCATGGTGAAAAAGTCCACCTTGGTGCTGGCCGCGCGCGCCTGCCGCGCGGCCAGCATATGGCGCAAATGGCGGCGAATCGGCTCCAGCAGGCGGGCCTCCAGTGCGGGCTGCTGCGCCGGGTCTTGCAGCAGCGCATCGGCCAGCGCCGCGAGTTGCGCTTTGCGGTGCGAGCGGCCCAGGATATACGCCACGCCGACCGTCGCCGGGGCCATGTCTGCCGTCGCCGAAGCCGCGCCGACTGTCGCCGGTGCCATCTGCGGCCCCACCCGCAGCGCGCAGCGGGTCACGGTGACTTCGCCCAGATGAAAGCGCTCGCCCGTGCCGCCGACACGGCCCTGCACCATCATCAGCCCGATCTCGGGCGAGCGCAGCCAGCGCACCGGCTGGCGGGCAGGCTCGTGCAATGCGGATTCGAGCAGATCGAGCGGCGCCCGGGCCAGCAGTGCCATCCAGTGCGCTCGCTCCAGGGGCCGGCCCGGGCCTGGATTGTCAAAGGCTTGAAACATGGGGGTGTTACTCTGAAACTTCGCAGCGTCCAACGATGAACGGATCACGCCAGCTTAAAAAGCGCTCGTGTAGGTTTCATGACAACCCGCAGCGCCACCGGCCCACCCATGATGATGACTCTCCCGAACCGCGCGCCCGGCACAGCGCACCGCTATGCGGTGTATTTCGCCCCCCACCCCGGCAGCACGGGCTGGCTGGCCGGCAGCCATTGGCTGGGCCGCTGCGCGGCCTTGCTGCAACCGATGCAGCAACTGGCCATCGAGGGCGTGGCCGCCCAAGACCTGTACCGGCTGACCGCTGCCCCGCGCCGCTACGGCTGGCATGCCACGCTCAAGGCGCCGTTTGCGCTGGCGCCCGGCGTCGACTGGATCACGCTGCACCAGACAGTGCGGGCCGTGGCCCAGAGCCTCGCGCCCTTTGCGCTGCCGCCGCTGCATGTGGCGCGCATCGACGACTTTCTGGCGCTGGTGCCTGCGCCCGCGCATGCCGCCAATGCCGCGATCGAACGGGTGGCAGCCGCTTGCGTGACGCAGTTGCAGCCGTTGGCCGCCCCGCTGTCCGATGCCGACCTGGCGCGCCGACGCTGCGCCGCACTGACACCCCGGCAGGATGAACTGCTGCAGCGCTGGGGCTATCCGTTCGTGCTCGAGGAGTTTCGCTTCCACCTGTCGCTGACCGGCCATTTGCAGCAGGTCGGGCGCCAGACCCAGGCCCGGGTGCAGGGCGCCGCGCAGGCGTTCTTTGCCGATCTGCCGGTGCTGCGCATGAGCAGCCTGGCGCTGTTTGCCGAACCCGCCGCAGGCGCAGACTTCGTGCTGCTCGACCATCTGGAGTTCGGGCGATGACGGCCAGACTGGTCTACTTCATGGGCCCTTCGGGCGCGGGCAAAGACAGCCTGCTGGCTTGGCTGCGCGCGCAGCAACCGGCCGCGCAGGGCCGTATCCACTGGGCCCGGCGCACGATCAGCCGCAACGCGACGCCCGGCGCCGAGGAGCACGAAAGCGTTTCGCCCGAGACCTTTGCGGCATTGCGCCAGGCCCAGGCCTTTGCGCTGCACTGGCAAGCCAATGGACTGGGCTATGGCATCCGCCATGCGCAACTGGCGCCGCTGGCCGCTGGCCAGTGGGTGCTCGTCAACGGTTCGCGCGCGTATCTGGCCGATGCGCTGGCGCGCTGGCCCGATCTGCTGGCGGTGCACATCACGGCCAGCCCGGCCGTGCTGCGCGCGCGGCTGCTCGCGCGCGGGCGCGAGAGCGCCGCCATGGTCGAGTCGCGTGTGCAAAGGGCGCTGCAATTGCAGCCCCCCGGCGGCAGCGTCCCGATCGAACTGCACAACGACGGCGCCCTGGACGACGCAGGCCAGCGGCTGCTCAGCGCCCTGCGGCAATGCCCCGGCTGGCCGGAGTGAGGGCCCACGGCGCTCCGCGCCGGCCCATGACACGCTCGCGCCGGCCCGCGTGGCACGCTCCGCGCCGACCCGCGTGGCACGCTCCGCGCCGACCCGCGTGGCACGATCCGCACCGGCCTGTGACACGCTCCGCGCCGGCGTGGCACAGCGCCGGCTTGTGGCGCTGTGCCCCGTGCCAAGCCCGGCGCTGCCTGGCCTGCGGTTTTTTCAGCGCACTCACCCCCACTCGAGCGCCTGCACCACCACCTGGTTGCGCCCCGCCTGCTTGGCAGCGTACAGGGCCTGGTCTGCCCGGCGCAACAGGCTGCTGAACCCGGGGTCGTCGGCAACCTGCTCGCTGACGCCAAAGCTGGCGGTAAAGCCCAGCGAATGTCCGTCATGCTCGACCACACAGGCGGCAATCCGCTCACGCAAACGCTCGGCGGTGGCAAAGGCCGGCGCCTGCCCTATGCCGGGCAACAGGACGGAGAACTCCTCGCCACCGATGCGGGCCACGAAATCGGACTCCCGCACCGACTCCTTGGCCAGGCGGGCGACGGCCCGGATCACCGCATCACCGGCCGCATGGCCATAGCGGTCGTTGACCTGCTTGAACAGATCGATATCGATCAGGATGACCGACAAGGCTTGCTGGCCACGCTGCGTCCGGGCAAATTCCATGGTCGCGACTTCCTCGAAGTAACGGCGATTGGCCACGCCCGTCAGCATGTCGATGCGGGCAAAGTGCTCGGCTTCGTCGCGCGCCCTGGCCAGCTCCGAAGTGCGCTCCAGCACCATTCGCTCCAGGTCTTCGTTGGCCTGTTTCAGCAAGGCCGTGGTGGCGATCTTTTGCTCGATTTCGCGCAACTCGGCCGCATCGCGCTGTTCGCTCAACAGCTTGACGCGATCGGCCAGGGCCTGCGAGAGCAGCACCATGTCCGCCAGCAGGCCGAACTCGGAGGCGTGGAAATTGGCAAAGGTATAGGGAATCAGGCCGCTCACGGTCAGCGCCGTGAAAAAACTCCCGGTGATGCTGGCGACAAAGGCCAGCACGAAAAAGCGCGCCGCCCGATAACCGGGCCTCAAGGCCAGAAAGCCTGCGGCCAGAATCAGCGGCGCGCAGCCAAAAATAAAATAAATCGGCACCGCGTGGTAGGCCACGATATCGCCGCTGACGGTGACCGCGATCCAACTGCCGACCAGCACCACCAGGAAGGCTTGCAAGACCCGGTGCATGCGCGGCAGGCGGGTTTTCGACTCCAGGAAATTCATCGTGAACAATACCGCCAGCCCCTGGAACGCGAAGATCCAATGCGTCTGGCTCCAATTGCTCCAGCGGGGCGACTCAGGCCAGAAATACTGGAACGCAAAGCCGTTGTACGAAAAGTTCATCAGGAAAAACACCGCCAGGTACAGGCAGTAAACGAAGTAACTGCGGTCGCGCGTGGAGGCCCAGATGCAGCCGTTGTAGAGCACCATGATGCACAGGATGCCGTAGAACATCCCGTAGTAGGCCGCCCACAGGCGATCGTTGTCATGGAAAGCCTGGCGGCTCCACAGCTCGATGGGCGTCATGAAGGCCCCGGCACTGGCCAGACGCAGGTAGTAGCTGTGCTTGCCGGGCAGCACCGGCACGTCGATCAGAAACTGCGGCGTGGCATAGGAGCGGGCCTTGAACGGCAGGTGATCGCCCAGCAGTCGTTCGACATAGCCACCCTGCCCGTCCGGGCGGAACCAGCGCACGGAGTCGAGCCAAGGGGTGCGCAGCACCAACAGCATGTCGCTCGGCGCAGGCGCGGGATTGTCGATCTCGACGCGGAACCAGAAAGTCGACCTGGTAAACCCGAAACTGGACAGGCGGCCGGTATGGGAACTGAAGGCAGACGCAGCACTGCCGCCGGCCAGCACATCATCGAGCCGCAACCGGCCCGGCACGTCCTCCAACACATCGGCCATGGCGCCCAGGTCGTAACTGCCCTGGCCGGGCACCAGGCGGACCAAGCCAGCCCCCGCCTGAGAGGTCCAAAACGGACATAGCGCCAGCACCAGCGCCACCCACCACCATCGTTTGCCCATCTGCATCGACCTGCCTTGTTGCGCCGCGCCCCGGAGTTCCGCACCCGATCGATCCCGAACAGGCCCCACGCCTGAAAAGTCGTTCAAAATGCCCCCGTTCAGCCTATCCACTATAAGCGCATGGACCATGGGTGAATGGGGGCCGCGCCCATCCCGCCGGCCGCCCTGACAACCCCGAAATGCGCATCACGCGACACCTGTGGCAGGTGCGCGCATTGCCGGCAATGGAGCGCCCAACCAAGAGGCGCGCACTTTTCAGAGCAGCGCAGGACGGCTGGCGCGAACCGGCAGCAGGCTTTGCGCGTCTCGACGGATGACAGGCCCCGGCATATGCCCCCATCCTTCATGTTTGTCAACAAAATCCCGTGTGCAAGTAACACGAAGGGACATTTGTTTGATTTGGTAACTTTGGCATATACTCACCGTGCAAGAGCGAACCACCTTGGCCCTGCCTGTGCCAGGTGGTTCGACCCTGGAAACCGATCAAATCAGGAAGCACAATGCTGAAGAAAATCATCCGGCGTTTTTGGTTGCTCCTGCTCGCTGGCGCCGGGGCCGCCAGTGCGCAGGAAGTCATACCGGATTTCTACAAAGAGCCCGGCCTCCAGTCGAATCGCGATTTCGTCAATCAGAGCCATCACGAGAATATCGATCCATTCACCGGATCTTTGCAGCGCCACTATGTGGATATCCGCATTCCGGGCAATGGCGGGTTTGATCTTCAAATCGTTCGATCCTACAACAGCAGCAATGTCGACCCCGCCAATGCAACTGCGCCAAAGACAACCGCGGGCTGGGGATGGACGATCCATTTTGGCCGCATCCTGAGAGCGCGTGAAAGCCTGCCTTGCGTCAACATGAACCGGCTCACCATTGCTGACAATCCGGTTCTGGAGCTTCCGGACGGCAGTCGACAACTGCTGACATTCACCGGACAGGTCTCTCCGATGGCGCTGACGGCGCAGCGCTGGAAAGCAGAATGCCCTCCAGGAGGCAACGGTCTGATCATCACCTCTCCCGATGGCGTGATTTATGAAATGACACAGGCCCTTGGTGCCAGTTCCAGAATCTCGCCTGTTTATGAGTGGCATACCAAAAAGATCACGGACCGCAATGGCAACTATATTTCCATTGATTATGCAACCACAGCCAGCCCCGAGATTCGCAGTATCGCGACCAACGATGGGCGCTCGGTATCATTCAGCTATCATGATTCGGGAACTGCATCCGCAAGAATTCGCAGCATCACCAGTGCCGGGCAAACCTGGCAATACAATTATCAGTCCTCCGGAATTACCGGGGTTCATCAACTGGCCAGTGTCACGAGACCGGACGGCCATACATGGGCATATACCTATAATGGCAACAATGGTTTTGCAGCAGGCAGCTATCTCATGCGGTTGGCAAAGACCCCCTACAACGGAACCATCTACTACGAATATGACCACGTATATTTTGACTCCCAATCAAACCCTGGCAGCCGGTCCAATGTCGTCCGCAGCAAATCATTGAGCACAGGCGGAAGCTGGACTTTCAGCTATTCACCGGGTGGCGCAGGATCGCTCGATACCACCACCGTGACCAACGCCGCAGGAACGACAACCTACAAGCATATCGGGCCAATGTATGCAGGCCCGGGCAATGTCTGGAAGGTCGGATTGCTGGCAGAAAAAAGGATTGGAAATACACAGATAGAGCAGTACCAATGGCAGGGACAGCAAATCTCATCGGAAACCTACGTTCGCCCGGGTGCATTTGTCACCAAGTTCGACTACCTGCAAACCAACGCCCCGCTTTTGACGCAGAAGACGATCATCCGCGATGGGGGAACATACCGCACCGATTACAGCAATTTTGACAGCCATGGCAATCCACGCTCGATCGTGGAGTCAGGTCCGAACCGGGGGAACAGAACGACGACCGTGAGCTACTACATCAACACCGCAAAGTGGATCATCCGGCAGGTACAGAACGAGAGCTCCTACGGAAATTCAGTCACCCGATCTTTCGACAGCAGAGGCAATCTGATCACGGAAACCAGGAATGGCATCACCGTCAGCCGCAGCCATGACACGCAAGGAAATGTGAACAGCATCACCTTCCCCAGGTCGTTGACCTATCGCTATTCAAATCACATGCGTGGCATTCCACAAAACGAAAGCCAGCCCGAGGGTATCTACGTCTATCGGCAAGTCAGCGATGCAGGGAATGTCGTCTCTGAAACCGATGGCAGTGGTCACACGACCCGCTACGACTACGATGGCTTGAATCGAATCACGTCAATCGATCTTCCCGTCGGGAACGGGGTGAGCATCAGCTACGGAACCAATACCCGCACCGTCACACGCGGATCACTTGTCGAGACCAGTACCTACGATGGATCAGGTTACGTCACCCATGTGAATCACGGTGGAATTTCAACCTCATACACGGTCGATGCGCTCGGACGAATCACGTTCGTGTCTGACCCCAACAATGACTCCGGGGGTACCTATTCTTACGACGGTCTGCACCGGGTGATCCAAATCCGGAATGCCGATGGCTCCGCCAAAACCATCAGCCATGACGCTGGCTCCAAAACCATCCGGGATGAACGCGGCAACGCGACGACCTACAACTATCGGGCTTATGGCGATCCCGACAAGGTATTTTTGCTGGAAGTGAACACGCCCGAGAGCAGCGCCAGTGTCCGCTACAGTCGCAACAGCAAGGATTTGATCACTTCTGCAGTACAAAATGGAGTGACCAGAAATTACACATACAACGATGCCGGCCATTTGATCTCTGCTTTCCATCCCGAGTCGGGAACTACCAGCTATGGCCGTGACGCGGCAGGAAACATGACATCAAAAAGCACGGGATCTGCCGGAACCATCCGGTATGCATATGACCAACAGAACCGGTTGCAAAATATTGTTTATCCCGATTCCACACCTTCCGTTGCTCACTCATATGATGGTGCGCATCGGCTGTTGAGCACCACCTCTTCGGATGCGGCACGTTACTTTACCTATGATGGCAATGGCAACCTCAAGAGCGAGCAGCTTTCTTCGGACGGAATATCCTGGACTGCACGATATGCATACAACGGAAACGACCAATTGACATCCATCGTATATCCCCACTCTGGCGATACGGTCTGGTATGGGGTCGACAACCTCGGGCGCCCTACTTCGATCACAGGGTATGTCGATGCCGTCAGTTATTGGCCATCCGGACAGATTCGGAGAATATCGTATGCGAACGGTACCCAATCTGAATATGGACAAAACTCCCGGTTGTGGCCCAGCTCATTCATCACCTCGCACGCTGGCAGCTACTATGGACGCTCCATTTTCAGCTACGATGCGGTGGGCAACCTGACTGCGATCAATGATTCCACAGATGCCCAGTACAACCGCACATTCGGCTTTGACAGCATGGACCGACTGACCAGCGTCACAACTCCGCAGGGAACGGGGTATATATATTACGACGGAGTCGGAAACATCACGGCCCAGAATCTCCCCGGAACACGACTGACCTACCATTACGATGGCAATAATCGATTGAGCGGTTTGAGCGCATCGCCGGCGACACTGTCAACCGCCTATGCCTACGATGCGCTGGGCAACATCACCAGCGGCGGAGGACGGACGTTCACCTATGATGCAGTGCCCAATCTCAGATGCGTCAATTGTGCAAACCCTGCGAACAGTGTGCAGTACATGTACGACGGAAATCAGAAGCGGACGAGTGTCACTCAAGGCGGTATCAAGACCCATGAGTTCCATGGGGTGCATGGAAACCTGCTTGCCGAATACACCCCGGGATTCCCTGGAAAATTGATTCAGTACATCTATCTGAACGGCAAGCGTATTGCCCAGAAGGAGTCCGCACAATGACAAGCGTATTGCACTCCGGCTGGCCCCGCCTTCTGGCCCGCGTGGCTCTGCGGCTGAGTTTTGCAGTTCTTGGGGCCAGCGCGATGGCGCAGACCACCATCACGTATTTTCACAACGACATTGCCGGCACGCCGATGATGGCGACCAATGCCAGCGGCGCCGTGATCTGGAAAGAAAGCTACCTGCCCTATGGGCAACGGCAGCAGTTGCCCAACGCCAGCGCCGGCAACAAACTGTGGTTTACGGGCAAACCCTATGATGCCAACACCGGGCTGTCATACATGGGAGCCCGCTATTACATGCCGTTGACCGGGCGCTTTACCGGCATGGACCCCAAAGACCTGGTGCCAGAGCAGCCGCACAGCTTCAATCGCTATGCATATGCAAACAACAATCCCAACAAATATGTAGACCCCGACGGCAAGATTGCCGAGACGGTGTGGGATGCCTTTAATCTGGCCCTGGGTTTTCAAAGCCTCGTCGACAATGCCCGTGCCGGTAACTGGGCCAATGCGGCTATCGATCTCGCTGGAATAACCCTGGATGCTGCGGCCACCACAGTGCCTGGAGTGCCGGGTGGGGCTTCTACAGGGATCAAGGCCTATCGGGAGGCTGCAGAGCCCAAAGGGGCGGCACGGGCATTCCATGCTTCGCTCAGAAATTTGCATCATAACGAGCGCATAGCAAGAATCCGGTCGAAACTTGCTGAGGTGGCAAAAAACAATGGATGGAAAAAGAATTCGCGTCTTTCACGAATGAACAAACGCGATGTATATGATGCTCCTGATGGTATTAAGTATTCTGTGGATACATACCATGGCACATTTGAAAAGATAGATCGACACGGCAATCACATGGGCGAGTATAATATCGACATGGAACTTATTCCACACTCCCTCGACCGAAGTGGCAGACATAATTTGAGGAAATGATGAACAAATGGCTCACTCTTGCGGAATACGCTCATGCGGCATGCGGTGACGAAGCCGATATCATCAGGCGAGGCTGTGTCTTGCGGGTTCCTTCCGTATCCCCGCCAGACCCAACTTGGTATCCGGATCCGGTGATGGGCTTCATCGTGGTCGAGGCGATGCCGTTTGGGGCTGAACCTTACGGTGTTTCTGGCTTACTCGTTGCATCAGGCCATAAAGCAGGGTTGATGCATGTCATTTTTCCAAAGGAATCCCTGCCGAAGGGCTACGTTTACGGACTGAGTACCGCATGGCTCATTGCGAACTGGAAAAAGTGGGTTTATCCACGGGGAAATGCGGAATCGGTTCTCATTCGTGACCCTGAAACCCTATTGCGGATGCCTGCTGTAAAATCGCAGCGCTGGAAAACCAGCAGCCGTCAAAACAGGCCTCACACAATGAGCAATTGGCGCACCTTGACGACCTACGGCAGCGATGTTATCCGGCGAGGCTGTATTCTGCGGGTTCCTTCCGTACCCCCGCCGGAGCAGGAATGGGACGACGCAGTTGGGTGCTTGACTTGGTATCCAGATCCGGTTGTTGACTTCATCGTGGTCGATGCGGAATCATTTGAAGGCAGGTCTGGCTTGCTCGTTGCCTCAGGCCACAAATCAGGATTGGTGCCTGTCGTCTTTCCAAAGGAATCTGTGCTACAGAGCGCAGGTGGTCTGAGTACCGCGTGGCTCATTGCGAACTGGCAGAAGTGGGTTTATCCATGGGGAAGCGCAGAATCGGTTCTTGTCCGTGAGCCTGAAACCATATTACGGATGCCTGTTACGAAATCACAACGCAGGCCGTAGGAAAT